>ONFC01000054.1 GCA_900317035.1 uncultured Eubacteriales bacterium | reverse complement strand
GGCGACGGCATACCGACATAAATGCCCTTATTCTTCAGGATCGCCCGGCTCTCCGCATAGCGGTAGAGATTATAGATTTCTACCGGCATCAGCGCAAGGTTTCCCGTCTGCATCTGCTTTGACGGATCCGTCGCCGGTTCTTCCTGTACACCAAATTCGGGAATTCCGTTCCCGTCAGGATCCTCCGGCAGCACCTGATCTGTCCCGTATTCTTTCGTGATGGTCAGAAGCTGCCTGAATTCATCCCCGTCGAAGTACACATCTTTTTTCGAATAATCGATAAAGTCAAGCATCGCATCCGAAAGCATACGTTCCAGAAGATCGTTATATTCCAGTTCTGCTATAACTTCCACATCAGACGGGAGTTTCTCTACGATCCCTGAAAACTCGGAATAAGTCCATCCGGTCCTCTCACCGATCAGATCCTTATTCCCGAGCAATCCTCTGATATCAAAGCATACCGGGATCTGATACAGTTTCCCCTTATTCTCAAAGGCAGATAAAACATTGTCGAAGTATTCTTCCCTGTTAAGACCGTTCGGGCCATCTACATACTTATTCAGATCGACCAGTATCTCTTCGGAATTGAACTGGCTGAAGCAGGAAAAATTCACCAGGATATCCGGCCCTTTCCCCTCAAGCATCTCAGAATAGACCTTGTCGGACAGGATCGTCTGACGCTGTGAATAGGAAAGATCCGGAGCAAGAACGGTATTATAATCCTTCACCCTGATCCTCGATGTGTTTCCTTCCTCCGTATTGTAAGAGACGATGTAATCCAGAAGATCCTCGGACGGGATCCCGATCGTCCCCATATCGATATACTTCTTTCCCGCATGTGGATTCTTATCTGTTTTCGCAAGAGAAACGATATACGTTTTTTCGATCATTTCACCGGTCACTTTATCTGTTTCAAATGCAGATCTTAAAAAAGCACTTTTACTGTCCGAAATGACATGGAAGCTGGCCGGATCGAAGTTGGAATAGTTCACGTCAGCACTGTTCCAGTTAAGGATCTCTTCGAGTTTTCCGGAAGAAATATCGACGCTATGGATCCCGTTGCCGTCGATCGTATAGCATTTTCCGTCGCCTCCGGAGACGGCATTGCCGATCACGGCATCGAGTTTTTTCTTCTCACCTTTGAGCGTACATGTCGCAAGGTCCAGCTCGGAGAAGGTGATCGATTCCACCAGTCCGTTATCGGAAAAAGAAGACATCAATGCATAGTACTTATCACCTATCTCGACGGCGTTTCCGTTAAGTTCCTGCTCTACCAGCGTCCCCAGCACTTCCCCCTTGCCGGACAGGATCTCGATCGTCCCGTAATCAGAAAGGATATATGATCCGTTTCCTGCAACAAGAATATTCTGCGGGGATAAAAGAGAATCCTCGGGAAGTTTCACTGTTTCTTTTAAGAGGCCCTCCGTGCTGTAGATCATTAATTCACGCCAGACGTCCAGCGTATCAAAATCCATATGCTCGACCAGACACATGATCTCTCCGTCTCTGGTCTGGAAAAGGTCGATGACTTCACTGTTAAACGGAAGCTTGATCTCAGACATGGGATTTCCGTCAAAATCGAAAATGATCAGTCCGTGCTCACGGAAACCCTGGATCTTTCTCATCAGATCGCCAAGCTGCTTCACCGTCGGGTCATAAAGGTCATTCAATTCCCTTTCTATCTCCGGAGAATACTCATATATAACTTCGTAAGATGAAACAACAGAACTTCCCACGATTTTCGCCTTATTCGGAGTGAAGGCCCGTACTTTCTTCTCGAACTTCGGTTCGATGCGGATCTCTTTTACCGAAGCCTGGAAATACGGATCCTGTTCCTGAACGGTCTCAGCGGACTGTTTTTTCGATTTTTTGTGGCAGGAGGCCGATGTGATCAGAAGGCAGAGGATCAGAAAGAGCGATAAGACCCGTTTACTCTTCGCACGCATCTGCCCGTCCTCCCTTATGCTCTGTAATCCAGAATGCTCCTGGCATTATGGAAGAAGATGACCGATACAGAGATGTTAAACACGGCAAGGATCAGGAAGTCCAGCGGAAAGAGCGAAGGCGATACGGCGTACAGTCTTCTTCCGATATAAGCGCCCAGCGACAGTTCAAAAATGAATACCGCCGACATGAGCGCGAACGACAGCAGCATATGCGAGTGCCGGTTATTGCTCACGCCGAGCGTTCGCATCGATGTCAGATAACATGCATAGAAAAGGAGCGCCGCCGAAGCATAGAACATCGCTCCGCACGGAACATATGCCGGATGAAGCCTGGCGAAAAGCGAAACGATCGTAAGACAGACTATGCCCTCGGCGAATGCTTTTACCACCGGCGCCGTAGCCGCATAGAAAAGCTTCTTGAATGCTTTTCCCGGAATCAGATAGATAAACGGCTTATCCAGTTCTTCGACAAATTTTCCCATCGGGATCGTGAAGATCATGGTATAGCATAGTACCGCCATGGCCAGGATCTGCATGATGAACGGATACATACCTTTGTGCATCAGTGACTGGAGAAATGATCCGAGCACGACCGCCACGGCGATCATCGCGATCGATATCCTATCAAAAAGCACTGTCAGCACTCTCTTCTGCTCCGTCATCTGCCGCTGGAGAAGCACGGCTTCGCCTCCCCGGAATCCGAGCAGGTGGGATTTTCTGATCTTTTTCGTTCTGGCATCCGCAGATGGTATTTCGGCACGGTTCATGCTTCCGAATCCGCGTCCGATCGTGGTAAGTACGCTCTCATAATAGACCGATCTGTTCTGTATGATAAGCAGGATACTGACGATCAGAAGAAGCATCATGAGTCCTGCATATGTCAGCGTCCAGTAAAGATCCCCTTCCATTGCCGCAAACAGGAATCCGCACGCCCATCCGCCCAGTGGGATCACATGCAGGTGTGGTTCATTAAAGAATGCGACGGTATCCGACCAGGGTGTTTTACTTCCCCAGAGTGCGATCACGATCCCGGCGATAATAACAAGGCAGGAGATATAAAGCGATGCGCGGATCAGCCTGCGGATCAGCGGGGATGCGGACGAGATGGAGTAGACGGCCATCGCGGCGACAGATAAGCATATCGAGAGCATCAGCCACGCCCCCATCAGGATCAGAAGATCCCAGGGGCCCAGCCCGAAATAAAACCTCAGATTCGTCAGCTGCATCAGCAGGACCAGCGTCGCGAGAACACTGGTGAGGCATTTTTTGAGAAGCCCGTAGAAAAGCACTTTTTCCGCGCGTATCGGCGAGACGAACAGCCGGTCGATATCTGCCGGCGCAAAGAATGAGTTTCCGTGGTTCAGTCCGACCCCGATCACGACGAACATGATCAGAAGGAAAGAGAAGGAAACTCCGCCTCTATATGTATTGATCGCATTATCGATGATCCCGGTTTCACCGAGATGATTGATCTCCTGATAAAAATACAGAGCAAAATAAGCAAGCACTATCATCGCCCAGAGCCAGAACATCGGGCGTTTGATCTTTTCGCGGAGGGAGTTTCTCCACTGTTTGAAAATCAGATACAGACAGGCATTCATAGCATCTTCACTTCTTCTTTTTGCCCTTTTTCTTCTTCGTCGTCTTCGGATGCGACACAGGTGCTTTTGCATGAGCGGGATTCGGCTTCTTTCCAGAGCTCTGCGCCTTCTTTTGAGAATTCGCGGAAGACGGCTCTGCCACATGGATCTCTTCTTCCGCAAACCACGGAGAATCGTAAGACTCCGTCTCGGCAAAGAAGATCCTCTCCAGGGATTCCGCCCACATACCGATCATCTCTTCTTTTCTATGACAGGAGATGACCTTTCCCTTGCGCATGATATATGCCTTGTTCCAGATGCCTTCCACCGTGGCGATCATATGTGTGGAAACAAGGACGGCCACGCCTTCTTCCGCCAGCTCCTGTATCAGCTGGCGCAGTTCCTTGATCGCATGCGGATCCAGGCCCAGCATCGGTTCATCGAGGAGTAGCAGCTTCGGACGCGGAAGCAGTGCGCAGATGATGGAAA
This sequence comes from uncultured Eubacteriales bacterium, assembly GCA_900317035.1. GTDB lineage: Bacteria > Bacillota > Clostridia > Saccharofermentanales > Saccharofermentanaceae > Scatonaster. The sequence continues at coordinate 8,227 of ONFC01000054.1, read as the reverse complement.
CTTTCTGCTGCATACCCTTGGAAAGATCCCTGCAGAGCGTATCCACCACTTCAGTAAGGCGGAAACGGTCGATGAGCTCCGCAGCATATGTTCTCGTTTTCTCGCGGTCGAGCTTGTATGCACGGACTATGAATTCGAACTGTTCGCGGACAGTGAGCATCTCATAAAGGCAGGGGAACTCCGGGACATAGCCCATGATGCTCTTCGCCTGACTGGAACTTGCGGGGAATCCGCCGATCCTGACGTTTCCGTCAAATCGGAGAAGGCCCAGGATACACTTGATCGCTGTAGATTTACCGGCTCCATTAGGTCCTAAAAGAACGCCGATCTCACCTTCGTCCAAAGAAAGATTCACATTCTCGTTAGCGATCTTTTTTCCGAATTTCTTCGTCAGTCCCTTGACTCGAAGCATGGGCCCCCTCCTATTTCGTTTCGCATAATTAGACAAGATTAGTTTATCATTTTTTTCCGCCTATTACTATTCTTTCTATTCCGTCTGGGATATAATCGAAAGGTATGAAAATATAGTTCTGATGAGATTCTGAGGATCAAATGAGAATACTTTGGCTAGTGGAAGGGTGCTCCTTCACAGATAAACCGGATACTACGGGATTCGCCGCAAGACATGAAGCTGCTATACGCGCTCATCTGGATGAGGATCACCGGTTAGGTATCGCCTTTATGTCAGATACTCCCGAGCAATCGCCTGTTCAGAAGGATAACATCACCTACTTCCCGCTTCAGGCATCTATGAAGGTGGATACAATTCCCGCCGAATGGGAAAAAACAGAAGAGAAACTGCTTGCTGTGATCCGCGACTTCAAGCCGGACATCATCCAGTGTTTCGGAGCAGAATGGCCATACGGCGCAATAGCGGAACATATCGATATTCCTGTCGTGATACTTCTGATGGGTTTTCTGAACGTTTATTATCCTTCGATCGAAATGGCAAGGGGATACCGCCCTGATCAGAACAGTTTCCGGAGAAGGATCCGCTCCAATGTACGGAAATTACTTTTCTCCGGCAAAAGAAAAGGCAGTGAAACTCCCACCCTTGAGCAGAATTCTGCTTCTGAACGGCATGTTATGGAAGTCAACCATTACTTCTTCGGAAGGACCGACTGGGATAAAAATATCGCCAGATACTATTCTCCCGGATCCAAATACTTTCACATCCCCGAGGCTGTCAAATCCTTCTTTTACAATACGGATCATCAGTGGAAATACCATTTCGACGGGAAATTGCATCTGTTTACCATGTCTTCCGGGGATGACAGAAAAGGAAATGAGATCATCCTGAGAACAGCTGAAGTCTTAAAGAATATACTAAAACTCGATTTTGTGTGGGAGATCGCCGGCCATCCGGAGTTTTTCTCCTACTTTGAAAAGAAGACCGGCATATCTGCGGAAGATGTAAATATCCGGCTTGTCGGCATGATCGATGACAAGAGTATCCTTGATCATTTTGAGAAGGCGGATCTGTTTATTCATCCTTCTATCATGGATAATTCCCCGCACGCCATCTGCGAGGCACAGCTCATCGGCCTGCCGGTCCTGTCATCAAATGTCGGCGGGATCCCGCAGCTGATCGAAGACGGAAAGACAGGGTTCCTTTATCCGTACAATGAACCACACACCCTTGCTTTCCTGATCGGAAATATATTCGAAGATCATGACCTGTTAACGCAGATTTCCGAGAACTCCAGAACCATGGCTCACATCCGCCACGATCCGGATGCGATCGCAGGCGCTATGTTTCAGGCATACGAAGAAATAATAAAGGACCACGGTGATAGACGATGAAGGATAATGACGCTGATAATCCGACAATATATAGTTTGTTTCTGGAGAATAATGAGTATTACCTTCACAGTATCCTGAATTCAAGACGGGCCCATATCGCGTTCCGCACCTCTCCCCGATGCAGAAAACTATACAGGAAATATCTTGATTCCGGATCACTCTCTGTCAAAGAGAGAAATCTCGCATGTTCCAAGGTTCTGAATGCATATGAACACAGCCTGTTCTACAAGCTCTTTTTTCTGAAGAACTGCATCGCAGATGATATTCGGTTCCGGCATGCCTTTTCCAAAGGAAGAATGGAGATCGACCACTCCGATAAGCACCACAGGGATTACTACTCCGTCGCGGTCATCATCAAGAATGAAGCCCGGAATATACGCGAATACATCCTGTTCTATCAGGCAACCGGGGCGGACCGGATCTATTTATATGACAATGACTCTGACGATAATCTTCTGGAAGTGATCGATCCGTTCATCCGGAGCGGATTTGTCGTTTATAGAAAGTGGCCCGGAAGATGGCCGAAAAAGAGTCTGCAGACTTCCGCATACCGTCACGCCGTCCGGAAAGCAAGGAAGCGGACCACCTGGCTCGCTATTATCGATGCAGACGAATTCCTGTTTTCACCCAAAGGAAAAATGCCGGATCAGCTGAAAGCATATGAATCCTATCCCGGAATCGGAGTAAACTGGATCACATTTGGCCCGAATGGCCATGACCGGCGTCCGGAAGGACTCATCATGGATAACTATACCACGGCCATCGAATATGGGAACACCATCAATCATCACATCAAGAGCATCGTTCAGCCAAAGAAGGTCCTGTCTGTGTATCACACACATTTTCCGATATATCGCAAAAATGCATTTGCAGTTGACGAAAATAGCAGATTCATAGATAATTACAGTTCGTATATAAGCAAAGCCGGCAGGGCATTTACAGAAGATAATCACAGGGATATTTTCCGAATCAACCACTACGTTACAAAATCTCTGGAAGACCTTGAAATAAAATGTGCCAGAGGATATGCCGATGGTGTTGACAACGCAGTTTTTGAGGAACAGCTCCGGATGTTTGAGTGCCCGCTGGTCAGCGATTACGAAATAAAGCCCTTTGCGGATATTGTAAGAAGCAGGATTGATCAATAAGGAACCGGTAAAATAAGTATGTTCAATAAAAGCAAAAACGTACAGAATGCCAGCTATCACTTAAGGATCCAGCCTAACGAGAACCGGATGCGCTTAAAGCTCGGTGAAGTATGGCAGTATAAAGATCTCGTCGTTCTTCTCACCAAGAGGACTTTTATGGTGACATATCAGCAGACCGTGCTCGGTCCGCTGTGGATCGTTATCAACCCGGTCCTTTCCAGTTTGATCTATATGTTTGTCTTCGGACATATCGCAGCAGTAGGAACCGCCGGTATCCCCCAGATCCTCTTTTACTTTCTCTCTTCCGCAGTATGGGAACTCTTCTCGTACAGCCTGACGACAAATTCGAGCACCTTTGTATCAAATGCCTACCTGTTCAGTAAAGTTTATTTCCCCCGGATCGTTGTGCCGATATCCAATATGCTGGTCGGGATGCTCAAATTCTTTGTCCAGTTCATGATCGTCTTTACACTGATGATATCCTTTGTCGTCAGAGGCTCCGTACACCCCCATTGGGCGTATTACCCGCTCCTTCTCTTCCTCTTTTTGCAGCTTGCTGTGCTGGGAATGAGTATCGGTGTCGTAATCTCCAGTCTGACCACGAAATACCGTGATCTGCTCGTAGTTGTAAATGTAGGAGTAAATCTCCTGATGTACGGTTCTGCAGTAGTATATCCGATCCAGGCTGTCCCGGACGGTGTTCTCAAGATCCTGGTAAAGATCAATCCTGTCAGCGAACTTATGGAGCTGATCCGTAAGATCACTCTCGGGGAGGGTGAATTTGATATCGTCTACTACGGAATCGGACTTCTGATCACCATCCTGCTGTTTTTCTTCAGTGTGATGATATTCAATCGGGTGGAAAGGACTTTCGCGGATACGGTATAACAATATGGAACTGAATCAGAACAGTGAAAATAGAGAAGTAATGATCCGGGTATCCGGTCTTAAGAAGAAGTATCTGCTCGGAAGATTCGGCGCAAATACGCTTCAGGGAACGATCAAGATCTGGAGAGAAACCCGCAAAAATCCGAAAAGAGCCAAGGAACTCCGCTCGAAGCGCAATCGGTCATTCTATGCACTTGATGGAGTCGATCTGACCGTTTATAAGGGAGAGACGTTAGGGATCCTCGGAAAAAACGGTGCCGGCAAGAGTACTCTTCTGAAGATCATGAGCCGCATCACCGCCCCCACCGAAGGAACCATCGATCTTTACGGACATGTGACCTCTATGCTGGAAGTCGGTACCGGCTTCCATGGTGAGATGACCGGACGGGAAAACATCTATCTGAACGGCGCGATCCTCGGTATGTCAAAGGCGGAGATCGATGCCAAGATCGACGATATCATCCGCTTTTCCGAGCTGGAAGAATTCATCGATACTCCGGTCAAGCGCTACTCCAGCGGCATGTTCGTCAAGCTCGGTTTTTCCGTTGCTTTCCATCTGGACAGTGAGATCGTGATCATGGACGAGGTCCTCGCTGTCGGTGACATGGACTTCCAGCGCAAATGCATCAGCAGTCTTCTGGAGGCTGCCAACAGTGATGTGCGTACCATTCTTTATGTCAGTCACAACATGAATTCCATCCGGCAGCTCTGCAAGCGCTGTATCGTTCTAGATAAGGGTAAAGTGATTTTCGATGGTGACGTAAATCAGGCGATCTCTATCTATCTTGGTGCAAAAGAACTTATGCCCTCCGATATCAAATACGGACCGGAGCATCGTCCCGACGACTACCTGATCCGGAAGATCCCGTTCCTGACTATCGAGAAGCTCCATCTGGCAAATAAGGCCGATCCTATCTTTGACGATTCGGAATCTGCCGTTCTGGATTTCACCTGTCTGGCCGAGAGAGATCTGACAAAGGTCGGCATGCGTTTCGAACTGTGGTATCAGGACGGATCAAAGATAGCTACTTCCATGCCGGGTGATTTCTTCAACCTTAAGACAGGAGCTAACACGGTTAGAGTGACGCTCCCGCTCACGCATCTTACGCCCGGAAGATACTCGGCGGATATCATCGCATTTAAAGTCGATGAATTCGGAAATGAAAGAAAGCTGGATGCTCTTTATCCCGGCTTCACGTTCCAGGTAGAACCATCCAGAAGCAAGGAAAATTATATGAAATGGAATCATCAGCATTGGGGCGTGATCCGGCTGGATGACAACCACTCTCAGATCATAGACGATGATCACGGGGTGACGGAAAGCGAACAGGAAGAAAACCGGTGAAAGGCAAACGTCTCTGATGGCAACGAAGAAATCAGCAAAAAACTGCGATAAATTCAGCGCGGTCAGAAAGGGCCTTCATTCTCTGCGCACAAGAGGCCCGGTCTTTACTGCGAAAAAGAGTGTCGGCTATCTCCGCAGCAGACTCTCGGATAAAGAAAAAGAATCATTTTCTTCCTGGGTGAGAAAACACGAGTATCCGGATAGTGCCCTGGAGGAACAAAGATCTGCCGTTTTCGGAAGGAAGATCCTCTTCAGCATCATTGTCGCACTTTATAATACGCCGATCGATTATCTAAGGGATATGCTGGACTCCGTCATCGCTCAGTCCTATACCGGCTGGGAACTCTGTATTGCCGACGGAAGCACAGACGGTCAGGAAACGATCCGGTCCGTTTGTGAAGAGTACATCCGGAAGAATAAGAATATCCACTATAAAAAGCTCGAGAAGAATCTCGGTGTCGCCGGGAATACCAATGCCGCTCTCGAAATGGCGACAGGTGATTATTTCGCGGTCCTGGATCACGATGACATACTCTCTCCGGCGGTGCTCTACAAGATGATGGAGGTCATCTCGAGCGAAGACCCGGATGTGGTCTATACAGATGAGGCCACCTTCATATCGCCGGACAGGCATGATATCAAATCTATTCACTTTAAGCCGGATTTTGCTATCGATAATCTGAGAGCAAACAACTATATCTGCCATTTTACGGCAGTCCGCCGGTCTCTTCTGGATACTGTCGGGCTCTTCCGCAGCGAGTATGACGGAAGTCAGGATCACGACATGATGCTGAGGCTTTCTGAAGTCACGGACAAATTCGCGCATGTTCCGGAAGTTCTGTACTTCTGGCGTGCGGCTCCGGGATCAACGGCCCTGGGCGCATCTGAAAAGAATTATGCTGCCGCTGCAGGACGCAAAGCGGTTCACGATCATCTCCTATCCATAGGTATCCGTTCCGAGGTCAGCAGTCTGGATTCCTGTCCCACCATCTATAGGATCAGGTATCCGATCAACGGTACGCCAAAGGTCAGCATTATCATCCAGACAAGAGATCATCTCAGGTATCTGGACAGATGCTTGAGATCTATCGAGGAACTTACGACATACGAGAATTATGAAATCATCCTGGTCGAGAACCAGAGCAGGGATCCGAAGACATTTGCATACTACGATAGGATCATCCGGAAATGGAATAATATCCGTGTGATCCGCTGGGAAGATTCCTGGAACTGGTCTGCCCTGAATAACTATGCCGTCAGAGAGGCGGCAGAAGGTGATTACTTCCTGTTCCTGAACAATGATACGAAAGTCATCACCCCGGATTGGATCCAGGAAATGCTGATGTATGCACAGCGGAAGGATGTCGCTGCTGTTGGCGCGATGCTGTATTATCCAAACGATATGGTCCAGCACGCCGGCGTAATCATAGGATTGGGCGGCATCGCGGGACATGTTTTCCATATGTCCTTACGGGACAACGCGGGATACATGGGCAGATTGTCCTATCCTCAGGATCTGTCTGCCGTTACAGGTGCATGTATTATGATCCGGCGGAACGTCTGGGACGAGATCGGCGGAATGGATGAGAGCTTTCCTATCGGATACAATGACATTGATTTTTGTCTTCGTGCCCGCAGGAAAGGATACCAGATCATCTGGACGCCCTATGCCGAGCTCTATCACTACGAATCAGTAAGCCGCGGTTACGATACGACCCAGGAAGGAAAATCCAGGCTGAAGCGGGAGAACGAGCGATTCACGACCCGCTGGAAGGCGGAGCTCGATCATGGTGATCCGTTTTATAATCCGAATCTCTCACTCTATCACTCTGATTTCAGAATCAAGGAAACAGATTCCGAGATTTAAAAAAGTTAATAATATTTCTTCGCCCTTTCTGTTATTTAATTCATAGGATATGGAAAATTTATTGATTTTCATTTCTATGTGTAATTAAATAAGGATATGATTTTCATTTGAGAGTTCTTCTCGAAAGGACGGAAAAGTATGTTTAAGATCGTGGCCAAAAGACAGCTCAATGAAGCCGTGACCCTGATGGAGATCGACGCGCCGTATATCGCAGCAAAAGCGAAAGCCGGACAGTTCATCATCTTCCGTGTCGATGAATACGGAGAGAGGATCCCTCTTACTATCGCGGATACCGATCCTGAAAAGGGTACTGTTACCATCATTTTCCAGGCTGTCGGCACATCGACCCGTACCCTCGCACAGATGAACGAGGGCGATGCGATCTTAGACTTCGTCGGTCCTCTGGGAAATGCCACCGAGATCGAAGGATATAAGAATGTATGTGTCGTCGGAGGAGGCGTCGGATGCGCGATCGCTTATCCTTCGGCAAAAGCACTGCACAAGGCAGGCGCGCATGTCGATATGATCGCCGGATTCAGAAATAAAGATATCGTCATCCTCGAAGAGGAGATGAAGGCCGTCAGCGATAACCTCTACGTTACCACCGATGACGGTTCCTACGGCGAGAAAGGCTTCGTTACCAATAAGCTCCAGTCCCTGATCGATGCCGGAAACAAATATGATCTGGTCATCGCGATTGGACCTATCCCGATGATGAAGTTCCTCGCGGAGGTCACCCGTCCTTACGGCATCAAGACCCTTGTCAGCCTGAACCCCATCATGATCGATGGTACCGGAATGTGCGGCGGCTGTCGCGTCACGGTCGGCGGCAAGATCCGTTTCGCCTGTGTCGACGGTCCGGATTTCGACGGACACGAGGTCGATTTTGATGAGCTGATGCGCAGAAATTCCTACTACAAAGCACAGGAGCGCGAGAGCGCGAACCACGAATGCCGCATCATCAAGGCGGGAAAAGCTGCCGAAGCAGCGGCAGATGCACTTAAGACCGGTCTCGATACCGCCGCTTCTTTCACTAAGGAGGAAAAATAATATGGCAAATCTTTCTCTTACTAAAGTAAAGATGCCGGAGCAGGATCCGAATGTCAGAAATAAGAATTTCGACGAGGTAGCTCTCGGTTATACGGAAGAAATGGCGAAAGAGGAGGCTACCCGCTG
>ONFC01000138.1 GCA_900317035.1 uncultured Eubacteriales bacterium | reverse complement strand
TGAAGCCGGAGAACATCCTGGATGCATCTACTACGATGGCTGACAAGGCAAAGTACAATGAGTGCCCGGCACTTGATTTCTCTAAGTGCAAGGTAATCTGTGATTTTGCCAAGGAGAATGGTCTGAAGATGCGTGGTCATACTCTGGTATGGCACTCCCAGACACCCGACTGGTTCTTCTATGAGAACTATGATATCAACGGTAAACTCGCTTCCCGTGATCTGATGCTGAAGCGTATGGAGAACTATATCAAGGGTGTATTTGAATATATTAATGAGAACTACCCGGATCTGTTCTATGCGTTTGATATTGCAAACGAGTGTATCGATGATAATAACCAGCTTCGTGAGAGTAACTGGACAAAGACGATCGGCGACGATTTCCTCCAGTTTGCTTTTGAGTATGCAAGAAAGTATGCTCCGAAGAACATCAAGCTCTTCTATAACGATTACAACGAGTATGTAACCGGTAAGCAGAACAAGATCATCGAAGTCCTGAAGCCGATTGCTGCTGCAGGTAACCTTGACGGTATGGGTCTGCAGTCCCACATCTCCAGCCCTGTTTCTATGGAGAACTATATCGGTGCTCTGAAGAAGTATGCGGATGAACTCGGTGTTGTTATTCACGTAACCGAGCTCGATGTAAATGCGGTTAAGTCCTCACTCAATCAGGAATATGATCAGGGTGTATATTTCAATACTCTGTTCAAAGAATCTGGGGTCTGACAGATGCAGGTTCCTGGCGTTCTTCCGAGACTCCTGTTCTTTTCCGTGGCGACCTTTCCAAGAAGCTCGCATTTGATGGTGTAGTTCTTGCAAAGAAGGGCGGAGAAGTCCAGAAGCCGGCAGATTATGTCGAGCCGCCGAAGGATACAGATCCTTTCGATGATAATTTCGAAAATGATAAGTATGCAGGTTCTTCCCGTGCGGGTGCTACTCTTAAAGTAGTTTCTGACGGTGCTTTTGAAGGCAGCAAGTGCCTCCAGGTAACCGGTGCTACAGAGACCTGGGACGGTTATGTAATCGATCTTACGCGTTACCTCGGTAAGAAACTGAAGTTCTCGTTCGCAGTTAAGTCTAAGGCGGCTCAGGTTGCTTTCAGTGCGGATATTGCTGATCTGTGGCCTCATATCATTGAGGTTGACACCAGCAGCGGAGAGTGGGTCCCGGTAGAAGGAACCATGGATCTTTCTTCCTCCAAGTGGGTACTGCCGACCGGTGAGGTGGAAGTACCGGCAACTCTCGACAATCTCGTTCTGTATTTCGAGAGCTTCGACTGCACAGATGACTTCTATGTAGATGCGATTCACATCGAAGTAATCGGCTGATCATCTGCTGAATAAAACATGATCAGGGAGCTGTACCGAAAGGTGCAGCTCCTTTTTTATCCTTCGCATGATTATGCTATACTGATTCCGTCGGAACAGTTATGATTTCGAAATCAATTATACCGGGTGGTCAAAATGAGTATTTGTGCTATAGTCGCAGTCGATGAGAACTGGGGGATCGGATATAAGGGAGATCTGCTTGTAAGTCTGCCTGAAGATCAGAAAAACAATTTCAAAGTGAAGACCATGGGTCATCCGGTGATATTCGGACGAAAGACACTTGATACATTTCCGGGAGGACGGCTTCTTCCCGGGCGTGAAAATATCATTCTGACCCGGAACATGGACCTTCATGTCGAAGGTGCCACGATCCTGCACTCTATCGAAGAAGTTCTGGAGTACACGAGAAAAAGGCCGGAAGAGTGCTTTTTCATTATCGGAGGAGCTCAGGTCTACGAACAATTCCTGCCGTTTTGCGATACCTGTATCGTATCTAAGATTCATAAGCAGTTTGACGCGGATGCATTTTTCCCGAATCTTGATAATCTCAAAGAGTGGAAAATCTATAGCAGGGAAGCCATCGTGAATTCAGTGAAGGGCGTAACCTTTGATATATGGACGTATAAGCGCATCTGAGCATTATTTGCTGTTGTGAATATGTACAATTGGGGTATGTGCAACATGCACAAGATAAATGCCTTTCGTATGTGCAAACTCTACAATTATGGCGTTGACTGCTATAGAGGGTAACGATATAATGAACTCGCAAGGTAAGAAAAGACTTGCAGAAAAGAAATGGAAAAATAAATTGTTTACTTTAAAGGAGGTAGTCACCATGAAGGCTTTTAACATGAGTAACGTTGATGTTCATCAGTTCATGCAGGCTCTGGATTCCTGCTCCGGCGATGTTATGCTTATTACCGATGAGGGTGACAAGTTTAACCTTAAGAGCAAGCTCAGCCAGATCACTGGTCTGATGAAGCTGATCGAGGGCGGTAAGCTCGTAGATGCAAAGATCTACTGCTCCAATCAGGAAGATGAGGCTTTGCTTTTCAGACTGAATCTTTTCGGAACAGTAGAGGATGTTGAGCACATCGGCTGATTCGGAGACGATCAGATGAGTAGGATCTTATGATCCTGCTTACGCTTTCGAAGTTACTGAGAGCTGTTGCAGATGCGACAGCTCTTTTTTCTTTATAATTTCTTAGTACATTTTCCTCTTGTAGAAGATATAATATCTTTTTAGGAGGACTAAAAGGGGTATGATCAAAGAGTTAAAAGTAAATTTCTATCGAATCGTTCGATCGAAGTCTTTTGTTGTCATTTTGATCCTTTTGATTATAGGAGCTATTTTCTCTTCGGTAGAAATCAAGTTTCTGGCGGATAATCCTTTTAACTGGATAGATAACTTTAAAGAAGGTATGTCAGATGTATCTACTTCTGAGGAAGATACACAATCTTTCAATGTTCTTTTCACTAGTATCGATCAATTAAGGGATGTAAATAAGCTTTCAGGTGTTATGCGCATGACGATGTGCTCGGATCTTGTTTGTTTCCTTTACTGCATCTTCATAGCTTTGTTTATTTCTGCAGAGTATAAATCCAGATTTCATGTGAATCACTTTTCCTTGAATGCCAGTCCTGTACGTGTTGTTTTTCTTGAATGGCTTTCGCTGTTGCTGGTTATGGTCTTAGTTGAAAGTGTTCGGTTTATTTTCGCGCTGGGACTGTCTTTCCTGTTATGCAATTCTTTCGAATTTGATAATGTGATCCGTACAATGGCCTATATTGTACTTATCTTTGGAATAATGACCGTTTTTGCCTCATTTACGTTTATGATCGCATATCTGCGGCGGTCCGGCGGATTGGCTATCGTTCTCAGTTCTCTTTTCTGTTTAGGGTTCTTTGATTTCTTCCTTGGAATCATTTCTGTCTGGATCCCGTTTGTAGAAAAATTCTCTATGAATATGCTATTGAACTCTATCGCATTAAATAATCTTTCTTCTGCGGAGTATGTCGTGGAAATCATCGTAGTAGTGCTATTTACCACGGTTTTCCTGTCTGTTCCATTAATTGTTTCAACAAAGCGTGATCCGTACTAAGTTTGGCTCTTATGTGGTATAATAATATGTCACAAAAATGCAGACTTAGGAGATTATATGATCAACTACTTATATAATTCCAGAGATATAGCCGCTTATTTCAAGTGGGCCGGTGTTTCTTCCCATCAGGAGAAGGAGTATCTGAACTATATATTTCAGATCGGCAAGGATATTCTGGCAAAACCACTTACCAAAGATTACGATGTCTTTGAAAAAGCTGTTTATAGGGATCTGTATTATCTGTGGTCCGAAGGCTATGAAAATGAATTCTCCGATATAGCTACGATCGCACCGAAAGGCGCTGTTTCATTGATCTGTGATCAGGAATTCATTAACTTGGAGTCATATATGAAGCTTCTTGCGCTTCATCTGATCTTTTCGCGTAATCTTCCATACGTCCATATTAACTTTACCGGACTCATGCTTCCGTTGGGGCTTAAGGGTGAATTTACTGATTTTGAGAGAAATGTCGTAATCGCCTGTGAGACACTTCATCTGACGACACAGGATGTATTTGCGCAGCCTTTTGACCTTCATCTGGGAATTCCCGATGAGATGCTTTGCCTGTGTCTGGAGCCGGAGTTCCGAAAGAGCCTTTCCGCACATGAGGATTTCCGTAAACGTTTCCTGAAAAACGCGGCTTCCAGACTTCAGGAATTGAAGAAGACTTCTGCAGAGATTCAGGAAAAGGAAGAAAAGAAAAAACAGCGTCTGCTTAAGCGCAAACAGGCAAGAGAAGCAGCAAAAGCCGAAAAAGAGGCTATGGCGAAAACAGTGAAGAAAGCATCTCAAAAAACGTCGAAAGGCAGCACTGCAAAAAAGGAACAAACGAAAAAGGATACTGTAAAGAAGGAAACTCCGAAAAAGAATACGAAGGAAACTAAGTAAGAAGACATGGAACCGATTAAAAACATGGGCCTGGACATCGGCTCAACAACGATAAAAATCGTTATAACGGAAGATGAAAAAGTCATCTATTCCGAATACAGAAGACATCACTCGGATATCGCCGGAGAATTGCTCGGTGCTTTTGAAGAAGTAAATAAGAAATTTCCGGACCTCACTGCGCGCGTGCAGATCACCGGTTCCGGCGGACTCTCGGTCGCAAAATGGCTGGGACTTGATTTCGTTCAGGAAGTAATCGCGGAAACGGTAGCTATCAAGAAATATCATCCGGAAACGGATGTCATTATTGAGCTCGGCGGAGAAGATGCAAAGATCACCTATCTGCATCCTGTTCCGGAACAGCGAATGAATGGTACATGTGCCGGTGGAACCGGTGCTTTTATCGATCAGATGGCGACACTTCTTCGTACAGACGCCGACGGCCTGAATGAACTGGCGAAATCATACACTACGCTTTATACGATTGCGTCACGTTGTGGTGTTTTTGCCAAGAGTGACCTGCAGCCATTGATCAATGAGGGTGCGGCGAAAGAAGACCTGGCAGCTTCTATTTTTCAGGCTGTTGTTAACCAGACGATCGCCGGTCTTGCCTGCGGACGCCCGATCCGCGGTCATATTGCCTTCCTCGGAGGACCGTTATTCTTTAATTCTGAACTTCGAAAAGCATTTGAAAGAACGCTGGAAGAACAGGTCAAATCTTTCTGGATCCCGGATAATGCCCAGATCTATGTTGCTCTCGGAGCTGCGCTCGGAGCCAAGGGCGATCCGGTGAAACTAACTGATCTTATTTCTTCGTTTGCATCCAGAGAAGGCTTTGAACCGGATATCAAGCGTATCGCGCCTCTGTTTGCCGATGAACGTGAAAAAGAACTGTTTGACGAAAGACATCAGCGTGCAACGCTCGATCTCTATCAGCTTTCCAAACAGAAAGGACCTTGCTATCTCGGTATTGACGCCGGAAGTACTACCACAAAGGCTGTCCTGATCAATGATGAAGGTCAGATGGTCTATACATATTATGCAAGCAATCAGGGAAATCCTGTAAAGAGTGCTGTGAATATCGTAAAACAGCTCTATGAGCAAATGCCGCCGGAGACCTATATCGCAAATAGCTGTGTTACCGGTTATGGTGAGAATATTATCCGCGCAGCTCTTGGCGTAGATCTCGGTGAGATCGAGACTATGGCGCATTTCCAGTCTGCTAAGTATTTCTGTCCGGATGTTGATTTCATTATCGATATCGGCGGTCAAGACATGAAGTGTATGAAGATCCGAAACGGTGTCATCGACTCGATCATGCTCAACGAGGCATGCTCTTCCGGATGCGGTTCCTTTATTCAGACATTTGCAGAGAACCTGAATATGGACGCGCATACATTCTCTATCGAAGCATTATCTGCGAAAAATCCTGTTGATCTCGGTACGAGATGTACAGTATTTATGAACTCAAAAGTTAAGCAGGCGCAGAAGGAAGGCGCGACAGTCGGAGATATTTCCGCCGGACTTTCGTATTCTGTCGTACGTAATGCACTCTATAAAGTTATCAAGATCAGAGATACGCAGGAACTTGGTAAGAAGATCGTCGTGCAGGGCGGAACCTTCTTAAATGACGCGATCCTGCGCTGTTTTGAGTTGATCTCGGGAAGAGAAGTGATCCGGCCGAATGTTGCCGGACTGACTGATGGGTGCTTTTGGCGCGGCGATCATCGCGAAGAAGCGCATGCCGAAGGACCAGAAGGTATCTGGTCTTCTCGGACTTGAGGAACTGAGCCGTTTTGAGATGACGACAGAGATGGCGACATGTCCTCTTTGTACCAACCACTGTAAATTGACGATCTCCACCTTTAGCAACGGAGAACGCTTTATTTCCGGTAACCGCTGCGAAAGAGGTGAAGGAAAGGAAAAAGCGAAGGATTCGCTTCCAAACCTGATCGCCTACAAATATGCAAGAACATTCCGGTATAAGCCGCTTGCCAAGGATAAGGCTCCCAGAGGAGAGATCGGTATCCCCAGAGTCCTTAACCAGTATGAGAACTATCCTTTCTGGTTTACGGTTCTTACCAAGCTCGGATTCAG
>ONFC01000083.1 GCA_900317035.1 uncultured Eubacteriales bacterium | reverse complement strand
GGAATTCATTTCTTTTTCTATTTCCGCGCCAAAAGCACTCTCCACGGTCATTCCGAACCTTTCCCGGAAGGCTTCTTCGCCTACGCCGGTTCTGGTTCTAAATCCGAGCATCATGTATTCTTTCATGCGATCTTCAGGAGAGAGGATCTCTTCCGTGATGAGCACATCCTCTTTCTTAGCATTCTCCTCGTGCAGCGCACCGATGTACTCATCCAGAGTCTCCGCATGCCGGCCGCGTTCATTTCCCAGATAGTAGTGAGCGCCGGCGCCGAATGCGAAGTAAGGTTCTGCTCTCCAGTACATCGAGTTGTGCCGGCTCTCGTGCCCCGGAACAGCCATGTTGCTGATCTCATAGTGCACATAACCTTTTCCGGCAAGATGCGATGTCACATAGTGGTACATCTCGCGGTCCTGTTCCTGCGTGACATATTTCTCGATATCTCCGCCCAGCCGCGCATAGAGCGGCGTGCCTTCTTCCAGGATCAGGGAATAAAGAGATATATGCGGGATCTCTTTTTCCAGGAAAAACTCCAGCGTCTTCTTCACACTGTCCATCGTCTGTCCCGGAATCCCGAGCATCATGTCGCAGGAGATATTTCTAAAGCCCACATTTTTCGCATCAAGAATTGCCTTCTTCGCGGAAGCTGAATCATGGATTCTGCCGAGGGTTTTCAGTACATCATCATCGAGACTCTGGATCCCTATCGAAAGCCGGTTGATCCCTGCCTCTCGAAAAGCACTCAGTTTCTCTTCATTAACCGTTCCCGGATTGGCTTCGAGCGTGATCTCGCAGCTGTCTTTGATCCCGAAAGCATCACGAAGAGCAGTCAGTATCTTCCCTACTTGCGACGGCGCCAGAAGCGATGGTGTGCCGCCGCCGAAGTAGACCGTCTCCAGCGGCCGTCTCCCGCATTCCTCCGCATCTGTCCGCTCCGCGCATCCTTCCTCACCGGCCCGTCTACTCGGTTCTTCCACACCGGCCTGTCTTCCCGGATCTTCCGCCGGGAACCACTTCGGTGTGAGCGTGATCTCCCGACACACCGCATCAACATATGCTTCGATACATGCATGCGATCTTTCATCCGCGAACGAAAGGAAATCACAATACGCGCATTTTCTCACACAGAATGGAACATGGATATATGCCGACGCCGGCCTATCCGCCATCGACGGACCCGGGTCCGCTGCTATGGCGCGTGTATTCTCAGGGAACGGCCGGTTCTCAGGCATGGATCACCTGCTTCAGTGCGCCGCTTAACGCGAGTTCGAATTTTTTAAAGCTCGGAGAGACATTATTTCCGGGCACCATATACTTCGAGATCTTCTCCGCCCAGGTCGCTTTATACTGCCCGATGGCTGGATATCCGATCCGTTTGATCCTCGCGGACTGTTCTTTCAGAAGTACATCGCACAGGACCTCCCAGGTCCCGCAGATGCTGTCCTGCTCATATTCGGAAAGTCTTTCCAGATCTGCATCCGGATAGGCCATGACCAGTGCATTTTTGTCCGCCAGCATCCAGCTCTCCATCTCCTCCACGGAGATTGCGATGACCGTAGCAAGACCAGCTGCATATTTCCTGCATGTGCCCTTCAGGCGGCTCATTAATTCTTCCGGATCATGGTCATCGGAGTCGATGCATACGATGACGATCGTGTCCGTTCCGGCATAGACCTTGTCATATGCGCGAAGTTTCGCCGGCAGAAGTTCCAGCAGTCCCGCCGCAAAAGGTTCCGGTTTTGCATCCGGATTATTCGGCCAGTAGCCGCATCCTCTATGCGGGCGAAGATGGCATGAATAATCGGATGTAAACTCTTTTATGATACATCTGGTCAGGCGTTCCAGTACTACGCCGCCGGATCTGTCTTCAGTTAAGATCTCCACTCTCATCGCGGGCTGCTGATCCTTTCTATTGTCATTTCCTATCAGTTGTCAAAATGTCCGGCGTACCAGATCGCACCGAGACCGACGCCCTGCTCGTACATTTCCGTTACGATCGGGATCGATCCTGCGCACTTGATCTCGACGCTTTCATCCCATGTCTTGTCTCCGCGGCTGAATACCCAGATCTCCGACGGAGAGAGGTTTTCCAGGATATACGGGTTATGTGTCGTAAAGAAGATCTGGCATCCCGGATTCTGGATCGAATACTCGCGCATCTCATTGGCGAGCACGTCGAGCATATCGTGATACAGTCCCTCGTCCGGCGACTCGATCAGGAGGAGCGGACGTGGGGAAGGATCGGCCAGCAGAAGCAGATATAGCGCAAGCATGTCCGGTTTATTGAAGTGTTTCAGGACGGTCTGTTCGTCTTTGTCCCGAAGTCCCGGGATCGCCTCAAGAAGGCGGCTCATGACCATCTTATACTGACCCGGCTTTTCCTGCTTGAGATACGAAAGGACATTCTTCGCATTCGATCCTTCGCTATTCAGATGCTTGTGTCCGCCCGGCGCCATATTCTCCGGGATCTGGAAGGTCTGGTCTTTTCGGAAGTTCACGAAGAACCAGCGCATGATCTCTTTATACGTGCAGCTGGTAAAGTAGAACTGTTTCAGTGCGCCATAGGCATGCAGCGCGGATGTCTGCGGATCATTCATCTCGCCGTCCATCTTCTCACCCTTGAGAAGCACGAATCCGACGCCTTTTTTAAAGGAGAGTATATCTTTTGGTTCGTCCATCCCCTTGCGCCACAGCGTCAGCACCTCTTCCTCGAAGTGCGGCTTGCCGTGCATGTTCGCGCCGATGACGAGGCGGTACTGCACATATGTTGTGTCCTTGATCTGTGTGTCATAGAACTTGAAGCAGAGTGTCGCGATGAAGGGCTTGTCTTTGTCTCCGAGAAGGTTGGAAAAGCCGTTTCTTCCGGATTCGGTCGCCGCGGCTGCCGGTCCCTTGATCACCGCTCCCTGCACGAAAGAAAGGAACGAGAAGAACATCGACTTTCCGGTGTGGTTTCTGCCGATCAGCGCCTCGATTCCGTTTAAGGGATGCGCCACATCCATTCCCGCCGAAATAGCAAGAGATGACTGCTCGGGTGCTTTCCGGATGTCCGGAAGAAGCGCACCAATGCAGTCATCTTTGAATAGTCCATAGTTTTGAATACGGATGCCCAGTAACATATTTCACCGCCTGTTCTATCTTCCGGGATCTCTTTTCTTTTCGAAAAGCACTCTTCCCCGAAGATAAGCTCTATGTTACTTCTTATTTTAACTCTTTTTTGTCCTTCTGGATACGTACGAGAATATCTGTCAGTTCGTTTTCGAGTTCAGTCAGTCTCTTTCTCGCATAATCGATGGAGCGGGAGTAGATCTCCTCGGACTGCTGGTTCGCCTCCGCGAGGATCCTGTCGCTCTGCTCCTTGGCAAGGAGTGTGACCTGATGTTCATCGACCATGATCGCCTGACGCTGCTCAGACTCACGCAGGATGCTCTCCGCCTTCTGTCTTGCGGAAGCGACGACCTGACGCTGACGGTCTACGATCCACTTTGCCTGCTGTACTTCCGACGGGAAGCTCGCACGGATCTGCTTGATCCAGTAGAGTACATCGGCACGGTCAACGATGCAGTTATCCGAGAACGGCACGCCCTTGGCCTGCTCTACCGTCGCCTGCAGCTGATCGAGAAGTTCGTATAGGTCCTTATCTGTTGTTCTTACATTTCCATCCGGCATAGGAATAACCTCCCTTATTTCTTATCCGCCTTTTTATCAAGCAGTTTTTTATGTACCATATCTTCGATCTCCGGCACGCACATCCGCGAGATGTCACCACCGTAGTAAGCCACTTCTTTGATAATAGACGAACTGGTAAAAGCGAGGTCTGCGCGGCACGGCAGGAAGATCACCTGATAATCCGGGAACATCAGGGTATTGGCGGCATTCATCTCCGCCTCGTAGCGGAAGTCCGACTCGCTTCGAAGTCCTCTGACGACAGCGGAAGCTCCGAGTTCCCGATAAAGGTCTACGAGAAGTGTCTCTCTGGAGATGACCTCCACATTTGGAAGATCCGACAGGCAGATCTTCGCCATCTCGACTCTTTCTTCGACCGTAAATAGCGAATTTTTCGCGCGATTGATCATGATCGCCACGACGAGTTTGTCACAGAGCTTCGATGCTCTTCTGGCGATGTCGATATGACCCAGTGAAAACGGGTCGAAACTGCCCGGAAAAATAAACGTTTTCAAGAGCGCTTCTCCTTACTCGCACATAGTTTCTGATTCTAAGAAGAATGTTACCAAAGTTGCCCCGTACTTACAACTCTTTAAACATGTCATATTGGTTACAATCTCTTTGATTTCAGTATCTGCGTCGGATTCGACGATGAAAATGCCGCCTTCATTCAGAAGTCCAAATTCATCGATGAGCGTCGATACCTTTGATGCCGCCTCTTTTGCCATGGCATACGGCGGATCCATGAAGATGATATCGAACTTCGCCCCTTCTTTCCCGAGGAGCCGGAGCGCCTCCGTATATCCCATCTTCATAGGTCTTGCCATTTCCAGAAGATGTGTCTTTTCGAGATTCTTCCTTATCACCTGCTGGCTCTTTCCCGCCTGGTCGATGAGGACCGCAGAAACAGCGCCTCTTGAGAGGGCTTCGATCGCCATTTGTCCGGTTCCCGAAAATACATCCAGAAAAGCACTCTCCGGTACCCTCATCTGGATGCTCGAGAAGATCGCCTCCTTGACCTTATCGGTCGTCGGACGCGTCGCATCTCCTTTCGGTGCTTCCAGCACCGTTCCTCTGCATTTTCCTGAAACTACTCTCGGCATATCTTCTCCTTACAGGCTCGGCTTCGTCCAAGCGTCACCGAAGTGATTATGAAACGCCTGAAGCATGATCTTCGCTTCCGTTTTCTGAAGCTTCGGGTCTTCTTTCAGCATCTTCCCGATCGCATCCTCGATCGGTCCCAGGCAGGCGGCATCCCGATAGAGGTTTGCCATCTTGAGCTGCGGGATACCGTGCTGTTTCGTGCCGAAGAAATCACCGGTTCCGCGAAGGAGCATATCCTTCTCCGCGAGCTCGAATCCATCTGTGGTATTGCACATCATGTCGATGCGTTCCTGCGCGACGCCTTCGTATTTATCCGTCTGCAGGATGCATAGCGACGGCAGGCTTCCTCTTCCGATACGTCCTCTCAGCTGGTGCAGTGTAGAAAGACCAAACCTCTCGGCATTTCTTATGATCATCAGCGAGGCATTCGGGTTATCTACGCCGACTTCGATAACAGTCGTGGAGACCAGCACATCGATCGCACCTTCGCTGAATTCCTTCATGATCTTTTCTTTTTCCACGGGCTTCATCTTACCATGCAGAAGGCCTACATGCATATCGGACAGTTCCCCGGAAGAGATCGTCTCATAGTACTGCACCGCAGACTCGAGGTCGGACTTCACCTTCTCGGCGAGCGTGCCTTCTTCGTCCTCATAGGCATCTTCCTGCAGTTCATCGATCATCGGGCAGACGACATATGCCTGATGCCCTTTTTTCACTTCCTGCCGGATCGTGGCGAGCACTCTTCCATCCTCGTCAAAAGATGCCCGTATCGTCTTGATCGGCTGGCGTCCTTTCGGCATGCTCTTGATGACCGATACATCCATATCCCCGAAGAGCACCAGTCCCAGGGTTCTCGGGATCGGGGTCGCGGACATGACGAGCGTATGGATGCCGTGATCTTCCCGTTCTTCCGTGGCGGATCTCTGCTTTACACCGAAGCGGTGCTGTTCGTCTGTGACCATCAGCGCCAGGTCTGAAAATTCATTCTTCTCCGAAAGCACTGCATGGGTGCCGACGAGCATCTTCACTTTTCCGTTCCGGAGTCCTTCGCGGATTTCATTTTTCTTTTTTGCCGTCGTACTTCCGAGCATCAGCTCGACATCGATATCCGAGCCATTCAGAAATTTCTTGAAGGTCTCATAGTGCTGGGATGCCAGGACCGCCGTCGGTGCCATAAAGACCGACTGGTAACCTGCGATCGCGCAGGCCGCCATACTTAAGAATGCGACGACTGTCTTACCGGATCCGACGTCACCCTGTACGAGGCGGTTCATCGGATGTGCCGCCGATATATCGGAGAGGATATCGTGTGTGACCCGGCTCTGGTCCTCGGTCAGTGAGAACGGCAGTCCTTTCACAATACCGGCAAAGCGCTCCATATCTTCTTTCTTCCCGCGGATCGGACACGATGCGCGGAGATCTTTCTGCTCCTGCTTATAGACACTTAATGCCGCACGGAGAAGGAACAGTTCCTCGTATATGAGATACTTTTGCGCGATCTCCACCTCTTCCATACTTTCCGGACGGTGGATCTTCTCATAGGCATAGCGGATCGCGCAGAGCTTCTGCTCTTTTCTAAAGAACAGCGGCAGCACTTCCGACAGAAGCGGCAGCGCACGGTCGAGCGCGACATTGACGATCGCGCGGATATGTCCCTGCTTCAGCCCGGATGTCAGCGGATAGACCGGCTGGATCAGAGAGGTCTTCTCCTCACTTTTCTGGCGCTGGTCAAAGACAGGATTTACGACCTGGAAAGAAAAGCCGTCGCGGGTGATTCTACCGTGGAAGAAATACTCTTCTCCGGCGGTCATTTTCTTCTCGAGGTAAGGCTGGTTGAACCATACGGCACGGATGCTGCACGACCCGTCCGAGAGCGTGGCGAAGATCGTCGTTTTTCCTCTATTTCGGGAAACTCTCGGAGTATTTACGATCGTCGCGATGAAGGACTGTTCCTTATCGTGTTCGAGTTTAAAAAGCGGGACGCACTCGGACCAGTCGTCATATCGTCTCGGGAAGAATGTCAGCAGGTCATAGACTCGCGTGATCCCGAGTTTTTCGAGCTGTTTGGCGCGCGCCTCTCCGACTTTCGGGAGATATCTGACAGGGGTATCGAGCTGGATATCTGCCATGGCTTACACCTTCTTACCGGAAGACGGGCAGTATTCCGACAGCGCGCAGTCCCCGCACTTCGGGGATCTTGCGGTGCACACGGCACGTCCGTGATCGACCATACGATGGCCAAATGCCGCCCACTCTTCTTCCGGGAGGATCTTCATGAGTTCTTTTTCGATCACGGCGGGATCTTTTCCGGAGCTCAGTCCGAGGCGGCCGCTGACGCGCATGCAGTGCGTATCCACGACGACAGCCGGGATCCCGAACATCTCGGATACGATGAGGTTGGCGACCTTTCTTCCGACACCGGGGAACCGCATCAGTTCCTCCTGCGTCTTCGGGATCTCTCCTCCGAAATCATCACGCATCATCCGCGCGATCTCATATAGATAATGGGATTTCGCCTTCCAGAAACCGCAGGGCTTGATGATCCTTCCGATCTCCTCTTCCCCGGCAGAAAGAAAATCCGTATAATCCGGATACTCCGCGAAAAGCACTTTCGTCACTTCATTGACGCGCACATCCGTGCACTGCGCCGACAGTACGGCACGTACGACGAGGTGGAATACATTATCATCGATATCGAGGGTACACTGCGTCTCCGGATACAGTTCATGAAGACGCAGAAGGATCGCCTCCGTGCGTTCTTTCTTTCTCATGGGTTCTCCTTCGGATCTTTGTCCTCAGGCGCATTGTCATTGAGAGTATAGATAAACTTCGCGCCGCCGAGCTCTTCACTCTGTTCGGCCCAGATCTTCTCGCCATGGGCAGCGATGATCTCACGGCAGATATAAAGTCCTAAGCCAAAGCCGCTCTCCGTTCTGGAAGGATCGACTTTATAGAAGCTCTCGAATACACGGTCACGCTTGTCCTCAGGGATACCGGAACCGGAATCCTCGACGGAAACA
Organism: uncultured Eubacteriales bacterium; assembly: GCA_900317035.1. Lineage (GTDB taxonomy): Bacteria > Bacillota > Clostridia > Saccharofermentanales > Saccharofermentanaceae > Scatonaster. Next base: position 1,088 of record ONFC01000083.1, on the reverse strand, counting down.
TATACTTTCTTTTCATCTTCATCAAACTTTGTGGAGATGCCGATGATACCGTCTCTCGGAGTAAACTTGATCGCATTGGTAAGAAGGTTATAGAACACACGGTACAGAAGCTGGGATTCACCGAATACCATCATCTGTTCGCCCTTATTCTTACCAAGATCGACATTCACGCTGATGCTCTTGTCCGAAAGGAGATTCTCGACATTCTGCACGGTGTCACGGATCATCTCATTGATATCGAACTCTTCCATCTTCGCAGGATCGACCTGACTTAAGGAAGATGCCTCGGTCATAGAGTTAATGAGTTCCTGGATACGGGCGACCTGCGTCTGGATAATATCCATATATTTCGGATAGCTCTCCGGCGGGATCGTACCGTCCGAGATCGCCGAAAGGAATCCCTTGATAGAGGTAAGCGGGGTTCTTAAGTCATGCGCGATACTGGAGATGAATACCTTACGGTCAGCCTCCTGGCGCTCGAGACGCTCGATCATACTATTTACCGTCGAGACCATGTTCGTGATCTCATCCGTCAGCATATATTTCAGTGTGGATTCTTTTCGAAGTTCCGGCACATCGATACGTACGGAGAGGTCGCCCTTCGTAACCGAGGTCGCCGCATCCGACAGTGCACGCAGAGGACGGATCAGGGATCTTGCCATCAGCGAGAAGAAAAGAAGTGCCATCGAGAACGAGATCAGGATCGGAAGAAGAAGCGCATTCGACAGACGCCAGAAAACTTCATTTTCGACATTCAGCGTGTTGAAAAGAACGATGTTCAGATCTTCCTGGGAAGTCGCAACGGCGACAGAAACCGATACACTTCTGGAATTGGCAAAGATGCCGTTTGTTACATCCGAAGTGATCGCATGTCCTTTATTCATAAAGAGGTCCAGCGCACGGTCATTCGTCAGGAATACATAGTTATCCGCCTTCAGGATATCTCCTCTGACAAAGTCCGGCACGGATGTGGAATACTCGATGCGTCCGTCATTTCTTACGAACCATACCGAGCATTCTTCTGTTCTTGCAAATGAATTAATAAACGCCTGAATCGCGGTATCCGATACCGATGGATCGGTTACCAG
>ONFC01000056.1 GCA_900317035.1 uncultured Eubacteriales bacterium | reverse complement strand
ACTACGATATGTCCGCAAGCATCTATACCTCACAGGCACACTATGCATCCGGCGACGATACGAATAACAACGGATTCCAGGTGATGGCAGGTGCGGGTTACCACAACAGCCTTCCGACCGATATCCGAAATGACCTCCGAAGCTCGATGTGCCTGTCCATGAAGGAGTGGGGCATCGGGGTCAAGTACCACCATCCGGAGGTCGGTGGTTCCGGCCAGATGGAGATCGAAGTCGAGCTCGGCGATATGCTGAAACTCGCAGATGACACGATGTCCGCGAAGTATGTTATTAAGAACGAAGCGATGCTCGAGGGCGCGACCGCGACCTTTATGCCGAAGCCGCTGGCAGAAGAAGCCGGATCCGGCATGCACGTGCATATGTTGCTCCTCAAGGATGGAAAACCGGTCTTTTACGATAAGGACGGCTATGCACAGTTAAGTGAGACGGCCCACTTCTTCATGGGCGGACTTCTGAAGCACGCCAGATCCATCTGCGCGATCACGAATCCTTCGACCAATTCCTATAAGCGTCTGATCCCGGGCTACGAGGCACCGGTCACGATCGGCTATGCGATGAGCAACCGCTCTGCCGTTATCCGTATTCCGGCCTATGCAAAAACACCGGAGACCAAGCGTTTCGAACTCAGAAATCCGGACGCGACATGTAATCCGTACTATGCATATGCCGCGATCCTGATGGCAGGACTTGACGGTATCAAGAATAAGATCGACCCGCATGCCAATGGCTGGGGTCCGTATGACTGTAATCTCTATACGCTCTCTGATGAAGAGAAGGCGAAGCTCACCGGCCTTCCGGCATCCCTCGATGAGGCGATCCGTGCCCTCGAGGAAGATCACGACTACTTAACTGCAGGCGGCGTTTTCCCGGAGAGACTTCTGAAGCAGCTGATCGAGAGAAATAAAAAGGCGGCATCGAAGATCAACAAACTGCCGCACCCGATGGAGTTTGCAATGTACTATGATCTTTAAGAATTAGTTTCGCTTGCTGGTCCTCGGCCTGCGGCCTGCGGAGGCTGCGCGAAATCTAATTCTTAAGCGATCCATTGGTTAGCGCATTTTTCAGTTTATTCATACTATAGTCATTTTTCGAAGATAAAATAATAGTGATTATATTTGCGCGTCTGTACCAATGGGGGGAAGATATGAGATACGCATTTGCCGGACTTTACATAGTGATGGTACTTGCTATATTGGCATGTATGAGTGTGGCCCAAAGCTCTTATCGTAAGATCAAGAGCGCGGTCCTCATGCTTCTTGTCATGCTTATCCCGCCTATGATCGGTAATCTGATCATTATCCTTTCGACAGCAAAGATCCCTGCGACGATCGGATGTTATATCTACTTTATCGGCATGGACTCTTTTATCATGGCGCTTCTCCACTTCACTTTCGAATACTGTGTGATCACCTGGCCGAGTAAGATCCCGCGCTATCTGGTGTATGCCGTGCTTACGATCGATGTGATCCAGTATGCGATGAACCCTATCTTCGGTCAGGCATTTGATACAGAAGCGATACAGGTGGACGGAAAACCGTATTACCGTCTGATCCCTTACTGGGGCCAGACGTATCACCGCATAGTTGTCTATGGCATCTTTTTTGCGGTGCTTCTGATCTTCCTTATTAAGATGATCCGTTCCGCACGCGTATATATGGAGAGGTATTTTGTAATACTGGTAACGCTGGTCCTGACCGGCGGATGGCAGAGCTACTATATTTTCTCGAGGACGCCGGTCGAGAAGTCTATGGCCGGATACGGTATCTTCGGACTTCTGATCTTTTACTTCGCGCTCTACTACCGTCCGCTGTCGCTTCTGGACCGTCTTCTGGCGAACATGGCATCGGACATGCCGGATGCGATCTTCTTCTATGATGCGGACGGCCGCTGCATCTGGGCAAATAAACCCGCGATCGATCTTGTCGGCCTGAAGGATGATAAGTTCGACAGATCGACCGAATTGCTCCAGAAAAAGTTCGGAGCCAAGTATGATGTTTCCGATCCGGAGTGGTCCGGTGTCAAAGCCGTGGGAAGCGGTTCGAAGGCTTCTTACTACTTCCAGACAAAACGGACTGTCCGTGATGAAAAAGGACATGTGACCGGTTCTTTCCTTGCGATCCGGGATGTTACCGCAGATCAGAAACTCCTCCAGCAGGAAAGATACAACGCGACGCATGACAGTCTTACGGATCTTTTCACCAAGGAGTTCCTGTTCGAGAGTATACGGAAAAAACTTGACGCGAATCCGGATCAGGACTATATGATCCACTATATCGATATTCTTAACTTTAAGCTGATCAACGATGTTTTCGGTACGGAGTTTGGTGACCGCACGCTGAAGAAACTTGCTACATTCTTAAGAGACCATGTTCCGTCGGACGGATTATTCGGAAGGATCGGTGGAGATACTTTCGGTGTGCTTGTTCCGAAGGAAGCCTTTGATGAGAAGAAACTGGAAGAGGAACTGAATGCTTTTACCATGAACGAAGGTCCGCTGGAGCATCACATCGTGATCCATGTGGGTGTGTATGAAGTCGTCGAGCGGGATATGGAGATCTCCTTCATGTTCGACAGAGCGCTCCTGGCGATGAGCACGATCGAGGATGAGTATCAGACGCATGTCGCATTTTACGATGAGAAGATCCGAAATGATGTTCTGTGGGCACAGCATATTTCCGCCCAGCTGAAAGAAGCACTTAGGAAAAGAAATGTGGTTCCGTACCTTCAGCCGATCGTGGATACGGATGGTAATATTGTTGGTGCGGAAGCCCTGGCCAGATGGATCCATCCGCATGACGGTTTCCTGCCGCCGTCAGATTTTATCCCGGTCTTTGAGAAGAACGGCATGATCGTCGAGATCGACCGGTATATGTGGCGTTGTGCCTGCGAGATCCTTTCCGAATGGGAAAAGCAGGGAAGAGACCTCTTCATCTCCGTGAATATTTCTCCGAAGGATTTCTACTTCATGGATGTTGCTTCCGAGATAAAAGCACTGACCAGGGAATTTTCCCTCGATCCTTCCAAGCTTCGCATCGAGATCACGGAGACCGTCATGATGACCGATGTCGAGAACAGAATGAAGGTGCTGGATGACCTTCGGAACGAAGGATTCATCGTAGAGATGGACGATTTCGGATCCGGTTATTCTTCCCTTAACCTTCTGAAAGACATGCCGGTCGATGTCCTGAAGATCGACATGCGCTTCCTGACTTCGAATTCAGATGATGTGAAAGCAAGAACGATCCTTCAGAACATCATTAACCTGTCGAAGGACCTCGGTATGTTCTCGCTTACAGAAGGCGTCGAGACGAAAAAGCAGCTCGAGATGCTCTCGGATATGGGATGTAAGCTCTTCCAGGGGTATTACTTCGCCAAGCCCTTGCCGCTCAATGAATTTGATTCACTGCTAGCGTCGTGGTCGGCATAGAACAGATGTAAATAGAAAACGAAAAATGGCGCTCTTCCGGGCGCCATTTCTATACTCTTGATCAGATGTGGATCCTTTACTTCTTTCTGCTGGCAGACAGTACCAGCTTCTCGCAGAGATCCTCGTAAGCGATGCCGTCGGCTCTTGCTTCCTGCGGGATCAGGCTGTTCGGTGTCATGCCCGGGAGGTTATTGGCCTCGAGGCAGTAGAAGTCGCCGTCTTCTTTGGAAAGGATGAAGTCCACACGGGAGTAGTTTCCGAGACCGAGTGCACGGTGAACGGCGACAGCCAGTTCCTGCGCACGCTTCGTCTGTTCGTCGGAAAGAGGCGCCGGACAGATCTCCTCGGTCGCATTGGCCTGATATTTGTTCTTGTAGTCATAGAAGCCCTGCTTCGGACGGATCTCGATGATCGGGAGTGCTCGCCCATCGAGAACACCGATACTGAACTCACGACCGTGGATCATCTTCTCGATCAGGCAGGTATTCTCATATTTGGTGGAGTAGGTGATCGCATCCTCCCACTCGGACTCGTCATGTACGATGGATACGCCGCAGGAGCTGCCGCAGCCGATCGGCTTGACGACACACGGAAATCCGATCTTTTCACGGATCTCATCGACGGACTGCTTCGAAGGATCGAAGATCACCCAGTCTGCGGTCGGGATATTAAACTGCAGAAGCAGTGTCTTGGTCAGGTGTTTGTCCATCGCAAGCGCGCATCCGAGGTAACCGGAACCGGTGTATGGGATGTCGTAGCAGTCGAGGACTGCCTGCAGACGTCCGTTCTCGCCCATGCCGCCGTGGCATCCGATAAAGACCGCATCCGCTTTCTTGCAGAGCTCCAGAACACCGGGCCCGATGAGTTCTTCCCGGCCGCCGTGAGCGGCGATGAGCGCCGGAAGATCCGGCTCGGTCTCCGGGATGGAGTAGGAAAACGTCTTTCCGGAAGAAGGCTTTACGAAACATTTCTCCAGATCGGTCTCACCGGTACCTTCATATACATCGACAAAAGCCACCTCATGGCCTTTGGATAAAAGTGCATTTGAAATAAGACTTGCCGAACAAAGCGAAACATCACGTTCCGGGCTGATGCCACCGGCTAAAACTACGATTTTCATAAGAAAAAGGACCTCCCCTCAGATCTGACGATCCGTCTTTCCGGTATTTCTTCCCGAAAAGCACACGCCATGATTATACACTTTTTCATTATATGGAAAGAATCAAATTGCCATTTGTAACGAAAGAGTAGGATTTTTCGTGACGTGAGAAGAAGTGAATGGTATGATAGTGTGGTATAAGTAGGTGGAGGTCGCAACATGCTTGCCATTTTGTATTTGATCATTGCTATATTCTTCGGGACCCAGCTGATCCGCTTCCTGATTCCGGATATCCGGCGTCTGTTCGTCGGTATTGCTTCGGATGCCGCGACGATCGAGAAAGTCCCGACGATGCTGTTCCTTCTTCCGGCAGGCACCCTGGTCGGTCTGCTCCTTTGCTCCTTTGTCACCTATATTCTCCGGCGAATATCGTCAGCATGTGTATCTTCGCCTATCTTGCCTGCCTTTTCTGGCAGAGATGTTTCCTTAGAAACTACAGAAACCAGCAGGATCCGAAATATAAGAAACTTCCGGATTACCGCCGCCATCCGGGCTCGGTGATCTTCTATCTTACATCGGTCCTCCTGGTTCTGAGCGCAGTTGCTTTTGTTTATTTCTATACCTGCTTCACCAGCGGAAATACCGTCCGTCTGGGATTCTCGATCTTCAGCGATTTTTCTCCGCATGTGGCGATCACATCGGGATTCGGCAGCGGTTCGAATTTCCCGACCCAGTATCCGCACTTTGCCGGTGACAATATCCAGTACCACTTCATGTTCTACTTCCTGACCGGTAACCTTCAGGCGATGGGTCTTCCGATCGTCTGGGCGATCAACCTGCCGTCGATCCTCTGCATGGGATCCGCTCTGGCACTTCTCGGCACGCTGGCAGTTCTTCTTTCCTCGAGAAGAAGTGCATTTATCTTCGCGCCGGTACTGGTGCTTTTCCGTAGTGCATGGAACGTGTTCCATCAGTTCTCGGAGCTTACAAGTGCACCGGGAGGATCGTTCGGTTCGGCGATCAGAGCTATCACGAAACAGGCGGCCTGGTACGAATACACGATCCGTGATGAATGGGGTATCTGGGCGATCAATGTCTATGCGAATCAGCGTCATCTGGCACTCGGCGTCGGACTGGTGCTCGTGCTTATATTCCTCTTCCTGCCGCATTTCCGAAGAAAAGCTGACCCGCTGCATCCGTGGGGTTCTGTGATCCTTGCCGGCCTGATCGCGGTATCGATGCCGTTCTTCCACGGTTCCTGCCTGATCTGTGCGCTGCTGGTACTCTTCGGCATGGCGATCTTCTCCGAGTTCCGCCTCGGATATGCGATCATCGCAGCTGTTTCCGTGATCTCCGCCTCCGTGCAGGCCTGGTTCTTCGCCGGCGGCGCTTCCAATGTCGCGAGCTTCCAGTATAACTTCGGATTCGTTATCCCGGAACTTGCCGGAAAAGAGAAGGCCGGTATCGGTACGGTCTTCAGCTCTCTTGGTACGATCGCCGATTATCTCTATAAAATCGGCTTCCTGACGGTCATCCTGACGGCGGCACTCTTCGTCGGCCTTCTGGTCTACGGGATCGTTAAGAAGAAAAACCTGTACCGTCCGGTACTGATCCTCGCATTCTCGATCCCGATGGTCTTCGCATTCTTCTGTCAGGTCTCTCTCGAAGTACTGGCGAACCATAAGTTTATCCAGGTTTCTTTCATCCTGTTCGATATTTTCGTGGCGGGTATCCTGGCAAATCTTCTTGCACTGCCTGTTAAAGTGGCAAAGAAGGAAGAGGCTTCCGATGAAGAAGAGGAGAAGAAGCCTTCCGGCCGTGCGATGCCGAAGAAGGCGTTCATCCCGGTACAGATCGCTTCGGCGGCGCTCTGCCTGTGCCTGACCTTCGGTCTTACTGCGACAGGTATCAGCGAATGGTTCATCTACTATAACGTCAACACCCATGACGGCGGTTTTGTCGAGCTCCATCCGGACGCGCAGATCGTGGACTGGGTAAGTAAGAATACCGGAGAAGATGATATATTCCTCACACCGATGTGGTCGGTCAATGACTTCTTCCTGAGCGGCCGCAGGGTCTACTACGGATGGCCGTATTTCGCATGGTCGGCCGGCCATGATACCGCTACCCGCCAGATCAACTACCAGTGGCTGCTCTGCGGATGTAACGGAGATATCAATGAGTTCCGCCGTTACTGCGGTGAGATGAACATCCGATATGTCATCCTCTCCAATGATTACTACGGCAATTCTGAGACCAGAGACTACTACTATCCGGAGTTCTTCGAGCAGAACCTGACCGAGATGATCCGTTTTGACGACGGTACCGCCATCTATAAGGTCTGAGGATCCGATGAGTATTCCGCGGCAAAAGCACTTTGACGTGATCGTGACCGGCGCCGGCCCGTCCGGAATGATGGCCGCGCTGACCTGTGCGGAGAGCGGTGCTTCCGTGCTGCTTCTTGAGAAGAAAGAATGTCCCGGAAAGAAACTTCTTCTGACCGGACACGGCCGCTGTAATATGACGAATCTCCGGATACCCGGAAATTTCCTTGAATCCTATCACGAGAATGCCCGCTTTCTGACATCCTCGTTTCATGCATTTCCGCCGGAAGAAGTAAGAGAATTCTTCCAGAGCCTCGGAGTTCCTTCCCATGAGGAAGACGATGGCAGGATCTTCCCGGATTCACAGAAGGCTGCAACTGTCTGTGAAGCCCTTGAGAAGGCGCTTTCTGATGCCGGTGCTACGGTTCTTTATTCATCGCCGGTGACTCATTTCGAAAAGATCAAGAATGATCCAAAGCAGAAGAATAGCTTCCTGGTAAAGACGGAAAACGAGGAGTACAATTCCTCTGCCGTGATCCTCTGTACCGGAGGCAAGAGCTTCCCGCACACGGGATCGGAAGGGGACGGCTATGCGCTCGCAAGAGAGAACGGACATACCGTGACAGCTCTGGCGCCGGCACTGGCACCGATCCTGCTCTCTAGTTTCTCGGATACTTCGATGGACCGCCGCGAGGATTGCGGCGCCGAGTTTACGCTTGCCGGGATCACGCTTCCCGATGTCGGCACTTATCTTTGTATCGACGGGAAGAAGGGAAAAAGTGCCCGCGGAGATCTGCTGTTTACCCATCAGGGCGTAAGCGGTCCCGCGGCGATGAAGCTCTCGCGCGAGCTTCCGGTGGATATGGGGAAATATCCGGCGGGGAAAGTACAGTTTGTGATCGATATGCTTCCCGATCTTAGGGAAGAGGAAGTGGAAGAGAAACTTCTTTGTGCCATGACGGAAAACCCGAACCGGCATATGAAGAGACTTCTCTGTGAGACATTCCATCTTCAGGAAAAAGCAGCCATGCTGGTGCTGTCCGGCGAGACGATGGATCTGTCTGCCAATGAAGTGAAAAAAGAAGTTAGAAAAACGATCGTAAGAAACCTCAAGGCAAGTGCTTTTGACATAGAAAAATGCACGCCGATCGACATCGCCTATGTTACCCGTGGCGGTGTAAATATCAAGGAGATATCTCCGAAGACGATGGGATCGAAGATCGTAGAGGGACTCTTCTTCGCGGGAGAAGTGATGGATATCGACGGGATCTCCGGAGGGTATAATCTGCAGCATGCGTGGGCGAGCGGAAGAGCCGCGGGAAAAGCGGCTGCGGAATACGCCGGAAACTGATCTTTCTTCTGGATCAGACGCCCAGGGTGCTGAAGATGATGCCGGTGAAGATGATGGAAGCGCAGAAAAGCCGGTAAGCGATCCCTTTCTCATGGAAGACGAATTTACCGCCTAAGATCGTGACAAAGCAGGCACTCTGCTTGACGACAGTCATGACTGTGATCAGACTGTTCGGGTCCGCATTAGCGATGAAAAGAGAAGCATCTCCGATAACGAACATGATCGACATCAGCCAAATCCAGCCATTTTTGAAGGCTTCTTTTCTTATCTTTGTCCTCGTGACGATGACGTAGAGTGAGTAGAGAACGAGAAGGAAAAGCATATACCAGAACTGCATCTGGGAGCTGCTGATATCCTTCATGAGGATCTTATCGAGAAGAGCGGAGACGGAATTCAGGACGCAGGAGCCGAAAGCGAGAAGAACGAACTTCGTCCGGCTTCCTTCCGGGGCATCTTCGGAACTGTTTTCGGAATCTTTTTCTTCGGTTTCTTTCTTTCCGAAGAGCTTGAAACGCAGTGCCATGAGTCCGAAGACGACCAGCGCGAGCCCCAGGATCTGATTCCAAAGAAGAACTTCGTGCAGGATGATCACGCCGAGAAGCATGCCGAGAAGGACACGCGAGAGATCGAGAACGCCATAGAGACTGACCGGCAGATGTTTGAGTGCATGAAAGCCCATCATCCAGGCAATGAAGATGGAGAATGATTTAATAAGAACGAGACCGTACTGGTACGGCTCCATCCCCATCGCGTGCGGCGCACGCGGCACGACGATCAGAAACCCGATCAGGGTATAGATCAGAAGGACCTCCATAACGGAGCTTTTATCCATCGCTTTTTTCTTGCTGATCTCGCGGCCTCCCTTAAGAAGACCATATACCAGAGTGAGAAGGATCCAGATCATCGGTACTCTCCATATCGTAAAGTGCGCAATCTAAAAAACGCCGTTGAAATAATAGTACAGGGCAAGTGCTTTTGTAAACGAAAGAACTGCCGTCAAAGTGACGAATTCCGAAAAGAAAGCAAGAAGCGGAAGAAGGGTGGAAACGCCCGGAAATGCTCTGATTTTTTTGAGTTTTCCCTGAAAAAAGCATTTCCCTTATATAGGTGGATGCTTTTTTGTGCAGGTTATCGGTATCGAAAAGGGAATCTTTGTGATAATATGTAAAAATCAAAAGTATATCTACGGCAGAATATCATCTGATGAGGATAAAGAAAAATGGGTAGACCCGAAAACGTAAGATATGAGAATCAGTTTTACAGACCGCGCCGTGTGAATAATAACGGTCTCTATGTTCTGTTGCTCGTTACCGTGGTCCTGGTCATTACGACGATCATTCTTGCTGTGGTGACACTGAAAAAAGGGAAAAAAGATCTGAAGGAGACGACGCCCAGCAGCTCTTCCGAGCAGACCGTCGTAACCAATGCACAGGGGGAGACGGTAGAACCGACCGGCATTATTGTTGTCACACCGACACCGACCCCTGCTCCGACGATCGAAGATTATCAGAACCAGCACCTTTATCCTGCAAAAGCAAATATGGATGTCCTGATCGGAAAACCGCAGGACAAGTATTCGCCTTCCGGCCGTGGTGCTGTACAGACTGTATATAACGGTGATGAGAAGGTTACCGGATACCATAGAGAAGACGAGATCCATATGGGAGATCCGCTTTATTACCAGCAGGTCGGAGGTATCCTTACTTTCCGCGGTAATAACTTCCGTAACTGTGCCACATGGGGTACATTTTCACTGGATCCATCTAAGGAACAGCATCTCGAGCAGATCTGGGAATACAATAAGATCGGCACGCTGAAGTCTTCTTCGTGGACCTGGGCATGGTTTGGTACCCTCTGGACAGGCCAGCCTCTGGCGGTGAAGTGGAGCTGGGATGTTCAGCAGCTGATGAATCTCTATCCGGAGAAGAAAGCAAAGCAGAACCTTACCGAGGTCATTATCGCGGCTGCGGACGGATATGTTTATTTCTTCGATCTGGAAGACGGACAGAAGACAAGAGATCCCCTGAAGACCGGTGTTACCGTAAAGGGCACGCCGGCGATCGATCCCCGCGGATATCCGATCCTTTATGTCGGTCAGGGCGATGATAACGGTGAGAAGGGACAGATCGGTTTCCGTATCTTCAGCCTTCTGAACTTCGATCTTCTGCATTTCCAGTGCGGCCTGGATTCCCGTGCGTACAGAAGCAGCTGGGGCGCGTGTGACTCTTCTCCGATCATCTGCGCAGACGCAGATACCCTGATTTATCCGAATGAGAACGGAATGATCTATACCGTAAAACTGAATACTCAGTTCAATGCCGGAACCGGCGTTCTTTCTATCAACCCGCAGACTGTCGCATATAAGTACATTTTCGACGGCGTGGAAGGAAAGCAGCTCGGAATTGAGAGCTCTATGGCGATCTATGACCACTACGGATGGTGCACGGATAATGCCGGTAACCTGATCTGTATCGATCTGAATACTCTGGAGCTTATCTGGTCCAGACGCCTGGATGATGACTCCGACGTAACCCCGGTTATCGAAGAAGAGAACGGTCATGTCTATCTTTATACCGGAACGGAAGTTGACTGGCAGAGAGATGAACTGGATTATCAGGGCGCTTCTTACACTTATAAGATCGATGCCATGACCGGTGAGGACGTGTGGCAGACATCGCAGACCTGTTCTACGCATAACGGTAAAAACTCCGGTGACGATGTCAACGGCGGTATGCTCGGAACTCCGGTAGTCGGTAAGGGACCGATCTCCAATCTGGTCATCTTCTCCTACTGTATGACAAAGGGCACCTATAGCGGAAACCTCCTCGTGGCATATGATAAGCAGACGGGTAAAGAAGTCTGGAAGTACGAGATGAAGATGTACTCCTGGAGTTCTCCGGTCGATATCTATGATGACAACGGAAATGCATATATCCTTATTTGCGACAGCTATGGACAGGTTCACCTCGTAGATGCATCAAACGGCCAGCGTCTGAGCTATATCCGAATGCTGCGCACGACCGATCAGGTCAAGGATGAGAACCATAACGTTGAATCTTCGCCGATCGTGATCGATGGCATTATGGTCGTCGGTACGAGAGGACAGTCTATTTTCGGGGTGAAGATTTCATGAGCAAGACGACGGCACATGAAGTGATATGGATGAACGAGGCGTTATCGATGAGTGAGAAGAAGCATGACTATAGAGACATCGTCTTCATCGAGACTGAACTCTCCGGATACCGGAGAGGAAGCCTGAAAGCGTCTATCGACCTTCGTGCCGGACGGATCGCCTGGACGGATACGCATATGTGGAACAAGGACTTTGTCAGAGCACTTGCCCCGTCTGTGATCGAGCATATCTATCAGGGTCTTCCGGAGACCGAAGTCCTGTCATGGGCGACCGACTATGCCAAGGGTATCGGTCATCTCATGGGTTCGCAGACGACCTCCTTCCCGCAGGACTGGTCCGTCGAGATCCATTTCTCGGACGGAGAAGTTTTAAAGGCTTGTGGCGTCAGCAATTTCCCGAAACAGTGGAGCACCTACCGCCGCCTTCTCGAGGAAGTGGCAAAAACTTCTTTCCGGCTCCGCTGATCCCTCTTGCCAAACTGATATTTTCTCGTGACGGTTCTCGCTCATAAAGGTGACGAAACCGCCTTTTTTTGGTACAATAGTGCAGAACTGTTTTTCGAAGGGGAAAAAGCAAAAGTGGATTATTTAGAAGGTCTTTTACTGGGACGCCTGTGGAGCGATACGGATTTCGAGAATCGTCGTCATCTGTCGCTTTTCCTTTTGTATGGCGTTTTTGTGGATCTTCTGGTCGTATATAACTACATGACGGGCGGCATGAACGGCCTGATCACCGGTGGTTTTCTCCAGAAAGTGATCATCTTCGTCGTACTGTTTTTCTTCTGCCCGGCACTTTGCTTCTCCTACTACCGAATGCCCTTGTGGGGCAAGATACCGGTACTTGGCGCCCAGCTTCTAAAGATCGGCGCGCTTACTTTTCTGATCACGGCCTGGGCCCGTCCCAAGCTGACTGTCTCTTCCGGAGACTTAAAAGATTTCTTTATTTCGTATCTGAATAAGACACTGGAACAATTCACGGCGAAGTATGTAGATACAGCCGGTACATTTGCAACCGTACTGGGCGTTATCTCCGGCGGCGTATATGTTGTCGTAGTCATCCTTCTTATTATCCTGGCGGCTGTACTGATCCCCGGCATCGTGTTCTGTGTCGCACGTTTCCTGCAGTACTGGTATGACAAGGTCGTCAGTATGCTGGTGCTGTCGGACTATACTGACAAGTAAGACTGGAGAATATACTATGGCAAATTTATCAGATAAGATCCGGGTTTCGATCGATGACCTGGAAGATATGCTGGGTGTTTTCGGATTGCCGGACTTCATAAGTAAAGCGGAAGCCCGGTTCGTCCGTCAGACTGCCGAAGTTGCAAAGACTGTCTGTGAAAATCCGAAGGTCCAGGTCGTCTTCGTATCCGGACCAACCTCTTCCGGCAAAACCACTTTTACCGACCGTCTGGTCAGTGAACTTCAGGCACGGGGAAAACGGGCGATCCGCCTGTCTCTCGATGACTACTATAATCTCGAAGCATTAAACTACGATGACGAAGGACGCCCGGACTTCGAGAGCGTGAATACGCTCGACATGCGTCTGGCGCGTATGGATCTGGCAAGACTCGTCAGCGGAGACGAGGTCGTAACTCCGACGTTTGACTTTATGACGCGGACCAGAGTCGAGTCCGACAAGCCGGCCCTTTCGATCGGAAAAGACGGTGTCGTGGTCGTGGAAGGCCTGCACGGGCTCTGCGACGAGACGACGGGTGCTTTTGAAAAAGAACGCTACGTCGGCGTATTTATCATGCCGTATGCATCTGTAATGTCGGATAGAAGACTTCTCGACAGTGACGATCTGCGTATGCTCCGCCGTATCGTCCGTGATGTCCGCCACAGAGGCGCACATGCACTGACGACCATCGACTACTGGCCGATGATCCAGAATTCCGAGCAGGATTATTACCGCGATTACTTAACGAAGGCGGACTTCCACGTGAACTCTTTCCTCGCGTATGAGCCGCTCGTGATCGCCGCCCTTGCCAAGCGCGACATCGAGGAGGCGCTGGCGGCATATGATCAGGGAATTCTTGCACCGTCCGTGTTCATGGAGAGAAGTAACATGAAGAAAGATTTCGCAAATATCGAGAAAGCAGTCGCGAAGGCGAGGATGCTCCACGCCTGGCTCGACATGATACCGCATGCGAAAGAGACATTCGTTCCGAAGACATCGATCCTGAACGAATTCCTGTGTCTGTGAAAGGGGGAGAGAGAAAATGCCGATACGTATTCCGAATAATCTCCCTGCGACAGGGATCTTAGAGAAAGAGCGCATCTTCGTCATGACGGAAGACCGCGCCTATATGCAGGACATACGTCCTCTTCATCTTCTGATACTGAATCTCATGCCGAATAAGATCGCGACCGAGACGCAGCTTCTTCGTGCACTCTCTAACTCGCCGCTGCAGGTCAATATCGACCTTCTTTATACGGCATCCTATCATCCGAAGCACACGGCGACCGAGCATCTGGTGAAATTCTATGAGACCTTCGACGATGTCAAGGACCGTTTCTATGACGGCATGATCATCACGGGCGCGCCGGTCGAACTCATGGAGTTTGAAGAAGTGGCCTATTGGGAGGAACTGTGTGAGATCATGGACTGGAGTAAGACGCACGTATATAGTACGCTTCACATCTGCTGGGGCGCGCAGGCGGGCCTTTACCACCATTACGGCATCCCGAAGTACAATCTCGACAAGAAGATGTTCGGTGTATTTGAGCACAGCATGACCTACACCAAGCCGGTCAAACTCTTCCGCGGTTTTGACGACTATTTCTATGTGCCGCATTCCCGCCACACCGAGGTGAGAAAGTCGGATATCGAGCGTCATCCGAACCTGCGTATCCTTTCTGAGTCGGAAGAGAGCGGCGTATATGCTGTCTCCGACCTTTCCGGAAGACAGATCTTCATCACGGGTCACTCCGAGTATGACGTAAATACACTTCGCGACGAGTATTTCAGAGATCTCAATAAGGGACTTCCGATCGAGATCCCGAAGAATTACTTCCCGAACGACGATCCGTCGAAGCAGCCGCATATGAGCTGGCGCTCGAGCTCCACGCTCCTCTTTATGAACTGGCTCAACTACTATGTATATCAGGAGACACCATTTGATATCTCCACCATCAGCGAGGTGCCGAAGCTCTAAGAGCGGAAGGCCCGGGAGGCGAAGATCATGCAGACACCTATATTGATCGATCAGGAGTTTATCGCGGCAAGATGCCCGTCCCGCCCGGCAGAAGGCCATAAGGGGACATTCGGGAGAGTACTGCTCTGCGCCGGAACTCCCGGTATGGGAGGCGCTGCCTGTATGGCCACTGCTTCCGCGCTTCGTTCGGGGGCAGGTCTGGTATATGTTCTCACGGCAAAAGAACTCATGACGCCGCTGATGACGCTTTGCCCCGAGGCGCTGGGCCTCTTCTACGAAGAAGAAAAAGGTCCGTATGCGGTCCCGGCTTCCTCTTCGATGGCAGCACCTGCTGTTGCCAGAGTATCACTTGGCGATTCTGCCTCTGCGACCTATCCCGGGGACTCCGGAAATTCAAAGTTTGATGTTTTCTTTACCGAGAAACTGTCCGGCAAAGATGCCTGCCTGATCGGCCCCGGCATCCCGGCATCTTCCGATACGCTGGGCGCCATGATCCGTATCGCGGCGGGGAGAGCACCGCATCTGGTCCTGGATGCCGGATCTCTCGAGTATCTCGCTTCCCATGACGATGTGATGCAGGAAGTGTCCTCGCGTATTTCCCGCGGATTTTCCCCTGCGGTCATGACACCGCATATGGGAGAGTTTGCCCGTTTCGCACCAGGAAATAACGAAGATGTGATGGCGCGGGCAAGTGCTTTTGCAAAAGAAAAAGGCGTGGTGCTGGTACTAAAGAACAGTGAAACGAATATCTTTACTTCGGACGGAAAGTGGTATAGTAATCCTGTAAGTAATTCCGGACTGGCTAAGGGCGGATCCGGCGATGTGCTGGCCGGACTTCTGACCGGGCTCCTCGCGCAGGGGATGGCGGAAGAAGACGCAGCCGCCTGCGCTGCAGGAATCCATAGCCTGGCCGGAAAACTCTGCGCCGGAGAACACGGGGTACGCGCGATGCTGCCGACGATGCTCCCGCGCTATTATGAAACGGCATTTAAGATGCTGAAGTGGGAAGAAGGAATGGAAAAATGATAGATAAGTTTCCGAATCGTTCATGGGCGGAGATCAACCTGGATATCCTCGCGGAGAATATGCGCGAGATCAGAAGAGTCACGAAGCGCTCGGCGAAGATCATGGCGGTCGTAAAGGCGGATGCCTACGGACACGGCGCGATCGAGACGGCAAGGGTGCTCCTCAATAACGGCGCGGACAAGCTCGCGGTCTCCATGCTCGATGAGGCGCTGGAGCTCAGAAAGAGCGGCATCAATGTGCCGATCCTGATCCTGGGACACACCGATCCGCGGCGCATCTATGAACTGATCGAGAACGATATCGAACAGGCCGTATATTCCCTCGAATATGCCAAGGCGATCTCCAAGAAGGCGATCATCCTCGAGAGAACGGCCAGGATCCACATCAAGTACGATACCGGCATGAACCGTCTGGGCTTCCTGGAAGGAGAGTCTTCCGTCGAGGCGATCCTCGCGATCTCCGAGCTTCCGGGCATCGAGATCGAGGGAATGTTCTCGCACTTTGCGATGTCGGATACCGATGACGATGAATATACCATGAAACAGTATGACTGCTTCATGAGAATGGTCAATGAACTCGAGAAACACGGGCTGACGATCCCGACGAAGCATATCTGTAACAGCGCGGGGATCATCCGCTTCCCGCAGATGCATATGGATATGGTCAGAGCGGGTCTTATCACCTACGGCATGATGCCGAAGGGCTGCCCGAAGCCGTATACCGATTTTGAGGTGCGCCCGGCGATGACACTGAAGTCCAGTGTTGTTCACGTCAAGGAGATCCCGGCCGGAGAGACGATCAGCTACGGCCGCCACTTCAAAACGGAAAAGCCGAGTACCATCGCGACGATCGCGATCGGCTACGCGGACGGCTATCTGCGCCGCCTGAGCAACCGCGCCGAGGTCCTGATCCACGGCAAAAGAGCTCCGGTCGTCGGTAATATCTGCATGGATATGTGTATGGTCGATGTATCCGACTTCGAAGAAAAGCCGAAGGTCGGTGACGAGGTAGTACTCTTCGGCGCGCAGAAGGCAAGAGGCCAGCACTCCGAGATCCCGGTCGATGAGATCTCCGATATGCTCGATACCATCAACTACGAGGTCACCTGTCTGGTCGGCAAGCGTATCCCGCGAGTCTATATCCAGGACGGCAAGATCGTACAGATGCACAGCTCGATCTGGTGATCGGGCCCTGAAGGAAGACCGATGGAAGGAAGCAGGAGTTCCCGGAATATCCCGTTTTTTCAGCAGTGCGGATTTCCGCAGTTTCTCTTCATGCGCCTTCTGGGGGTATATTTTCTCCTGTCGGATATCACGATCTTCTATTCTTACGCAAGAGGGATCTCACCGTTTAAGAAATGGACGGAGTTCATCGGGCTGTTTGCTCTTCCGGCGCTGATCGGTATCTATGCACTCCTTTTCGCAGGAGCGTCGCTTCTGTTTTATCTCATGCCGCGAAAATTCCGGACATTTACCGAGTGCTTCGATCCGATCCTTCTGATCACATCGGTCCTGGTCTTTTCCTGCACACTGGTATTCCGCTCGGATGATTTTTCTCTTTCGGTATTTGTCGGACTGTTCGCCCTGATTCTCGTGATCTACGGCGCTTCGAGGATCCACCCGGAGACGCTGAACCTGGAAAGATCAGGTGCTTTTACCGCCGTGCCGGTGGCAGTTCTTGCGGCATTTGTTCTCGGGTTCGTCTGTGTTACGGCTGTTGCGATCCACCGGTGTTTCGACACATCGACCTTTGACCTCGGGATCTTTACCCAGATGTTCCACTCGATGAAAAGAAACCTGTCGGCGGTAACGACGTGCGAGCGCGGGTATTCTCTCTCGCATCTTCGGGTGCACAGCTCATTTATCCTCTATCTTCTGATGCCGGTTTATGCGATATTCCCGTCCGCGGAGACC
>ONFC01000222.1 GCA_900317035.1 uncultured Eubacteriales bacterium | reverse complement strand
CGTCATCGTAGGTCGGTGTCTCGAGTCCCACGAGTTCCATGCCGAAGTCATCGATCAAGGCCGCCGCGGCAAAAGAACGTCCCGTTCCGCCGCAGATGAATACTCTTTTTCCCTGGAGCCGGTCGCGGAGTTTCTTGACGAGTGGTTCGATCCTCTCATGTTCTCTTTTGATGATCTCTTCGACTTCCTTTTCTTTTCCGACGACCTTTGCGATACCTCTGTACAACTTATCGGTATTACGGATACCGATCGGCATAACGGTGTGCGAATACGGGATATCGTATTCTTCGTAAAGGGTCTTCATGAACTCATCCGCAAAGACCTTACAGATCGATGTGGAAGCCTCAGCTGCCGGGATCTTCCTGATCTTTTCAAGCGAGCTGTAGAAAGGAATATAGTTTACTTTCGCGCCCAGAAGCTGGAGCATTCTCTCCATTTCTTTTTGGTCGGCATAGCTGACGGTAGTCGGCGCGAAAAGATTGATCAGGCCAGTTTCTTTTTCCACCTTCTGGTGCTTCAGGATATACTTGTTGATCGAGATGAATGCCGCATCAAAACCGGATGCACAGATCTTCGACTTAAAGCCTTCGCAGTGGATCGGGATGATCAGCGGATCCGGATATTCGTTCTGAAGATCCGAGCAGATCGCATCGATATCATCGCCGATGATGCCGGAAGCGCAGGAAGCAAATACGAAGATCAGCTTCGGGGAATATCTTTCGACGGCCTTTTGTACCGATTCACGGAGCTTCTTCTCACCGCCGAAAACAACACTCTTCTGATCGAGATTCGTCACGATCAAGCGCGGGTTCTTGACATTTCTGATTCCTCTGTGGATCTGTCCGACGCGGTACATATCGATCGCCATGATCGCACATCCCACACAGCCTTGCGGAGAATGGGAAATAAAGACAGCATCCTCCAGAGACATCAGCGCTGCGAGGCTGTTGATCTGCTGGCACTGAAGGCCCTGCGCGAAACTTCTGTCTGCTCTTTTCAGGCAGCCCTTCTTAAAGTTCTCGCTGACTTCCTGCCCGGTCGTGCCGAGATCATTGACACGGTTCGGTTTACTTTCCCTTACACCGGAATATGTCACTTTTGCCATATGAACCTGTTCCTTTCCATCCGATTCTACGGATCAGTTCTTCGCTTCGATCCGTTTGTCCGGATCACTTTTTCTTTTCGTATCAGTCTTCTTCTGACGGCTGACGCTGTCTTAGCGACTGGCGGTTATCGATCTTGTAGTAGTAGGAAGAGATCTTATCGAGAGCATCTTCCACACTTACTTCGATATCGAAGACCGAGATGGCTTTCTTCTCAAACTGTTTCTGCGCCTGAAATCCGATCTTCTTGCAGACAACCGCTCTACAGTCTTCGATCAGTGCGACCTTACCGAGCACTTCGGTTCCGCCGCCGCATCCCTGGCCGTTACCTCCACAACCGGAGCCATTGCCGCAGGACCCGCCGGTCCCGCAAGAGGAAGCCTCAGAAGCCGGGGCAGGTGCTTTTGCCGAAGGATCGGAAGGATTTACATGACGGATCTCCAGAAACTGCAGATCCTGTCCATCGACACGGTAAATATAGAAATGGTCTGTCTCGCCGAATTTCAGGTCAACATTGATGCCGTTGGATGAACCAAACGCGATATTATATGCCATATCCATGGACTCCTTTTCTCAAGATTTTTAAGAATATACCGGGCGCCCCCCCGCACCCGGCATATCCCCACGCAATATTTCTCAGTTGAATCGGGAAACTGCTATCGTGTAGATATCTTCGATCAGGCGGATGCCGCCTTCGTAACCGGCATAGAAATTGTCGAATACGACCTTATCCTGTACCGGCCAGGAGATGTTGAGGAAGTTGCCCTTGAGGCTCTCCGTGATCTCCTTTTCGTAGTAGCCGCCGAGAACGAGCGGGTAACCGTGATAGTCGTGATTCTTGATCTCTTCGTGGATCTTATATCCGTCGGTCTCAAAAGAAACTTCCGCCTCGATGCCGAAGTTCAGTTTCTTAAATTCTTCCGCGATACGGTCACGATGGTTCTTCGGAGTATCATCGACAACGAACTGCTTTGCCGGGATCAGTCCGAGGTCATTGACCAGGAACTTCGTAACGGCGAGAGAATACTGAGCATCCGCAACGACAGTGAACTGCTTGTTGATGACACGGTTCTCGAGGAACAGATCCGCATAGCGGCTGATGAGGTAGTAATAGTAATCCTCATGTTCCTT
>ONFC01000036.1 GCA_900317035.1 uncultured Eubacteriales bacterium | reverse complement strand
CCGAACTGTTACAGCTGCTTCCCGCTCAAGTCGAGCGAGGATCTTTTCCTCTATATGGACGAGCAGGATTTCCGCCTCGACGGATATGTCGTCCGCCGCATGAAAGATATCGTGGAGATCAATTCCAAGGTCGATCTTACCAATGACATTCTCGAGAGCGAGGGCGTCACATCGCAGATCCAAAAGATCGACATCGACCTTTCTTCCTGGGAAGGAGTGCTTTCCTACCTGTCGCATAACCGTCTGAATGCGATCTATGAATCCGAAGACAGAAACAGCGGAAATATCGACTATGTGATCGGACGGATCGAAAAGAAAGATGACCGTTACATCTATGTCCGCGGATTTGACACCGACGGAAAATGGGAAGAAAAACCGACGCGCATCGCCTTTTCGGAACTGGTATCCATCTCCTTCGGCACGAGATATGTAGAGGTCTTCAGCAAGTATCTCCCGCCCTGCCCGGTCGAGCGTGATATCTCTCTTCTGCCGAAATCATAACATCACTAACCACACACGGAGGACAAAACCATGCATTATTCTTATCGTACCAGCGGCACCTGTGCCTCGAAGATCGACTTCGAGATCAATGACGGCGTCATCACCGATGTCGTATTCACCAACGGCTGCAACGGCAACCTGAAGGCCATCGGCAAACTCGTAGATGGATGGAAAGCAGAAGACATCGCAGATAAACTTGCGGGAAACACCTGCGGATTTAAGCCCACCTCCTGCGCGGACCAGCTGGCCAAAGCAGTACTGGAAGCAAAAGCCGCCGAGAAGTGATTTTTTAAGATCAGACTTTCACCTCAAACAGCAGCCGTACGGGGACTTTTTTGTACCACGGCTGTTTTTTTCGCGTATTCG
The DNA here is from genome assembly GCA_900317035.1 of uncultured Eubacteriales bacterium. Classification (GTDB taxonomy): domain Bacteria; phylum Bacillota; class Clostridia; order Saccharofermentanales; family Saccharofermentanaceae; genus Scatonaster. Next base: position 17,333 of record ONFC01000036.1, on the reverse strand, counting down.
CAAGTCCCTGTTTTCCGGAGGAAATGAGCGCATCGAGCTCTTCTTCCGTAATACCTTCTTCGCTAAACGTTGCTTTCAGCGCCAGCATGCGCGCCTTCGTCGCAGGTCTTCCCTTCCACTTTTTTCCGATCCACCGGAAATACCGGTAGTAGGCCCTCGCACTCGCGTTGATGTCTTTCTGGTGGAAAGCCCGGTTCCAGATAAAGGAATAGACGAAACGGATCAGGAAAAGCAGCAAAATGACTATCGAGACCGGAAGAAGTGCTTTCCCCAGAGTTTTCAGCCACTTCGGCATACTCTTCTTTCCTGAGGCAGCTGCCGGAGAGGATGGATCCAGAGTGCCTCCGCCATTTCCATCCGGAGATACGGGAGACGATCCTGAATTACCGGAACCTGTTTCTCCTGAAGAAGCAGTTCCGCTCTGTCCCGGATCCACGGGGTTTCCGGAAGGATCCGTAGGCTGAAGGAGCCCGGAGTTCGGATCTACTGCCGAAGGATCGGAATGGTCAGACGGATCATCCGGGTCCGAAGGTGTAAAAATCGACGGAATATCATATTTTGCTATCAGCGCATTCACATCGAAGCGGGATGAAGCGCGGGCATTTCCGGGAGTCGGATCACCCATGACCCATCCGAACTCCGGAAGGAATACTTCGAACCATGCATGTGCATCTGTGGATGCAACATCACACTCTTTTCCGTCCACGGCGGTGTTTACCATATATCCGGAACAGTATCTCGCAGGAACGCCGAGCATACGGAGAAGCACTACTGCTGTAGATGCATAGTGCACACAAAATCCTGTTTTGCTCTCCGTTAGGAACCAGCTGACAAAGTCTTTGTCGGACGGCGGATAAGACGTATGTTCATCATAAGAATGAAGCGCACTGACATAGTCCGTCACGGCAAGAACTTTATCAAGCGCAGTCATTTCCGTCCTTCCTTCGTACACAGACATAAACCACTCCGGGAGCACGCCGCTTCCGAGGATCGCATCTACTGTTTCCTGCGGCACTTCTAAAGATGTCGAATGCACATAATCGATATACTCCTGCGACCAGCAGTCACTCTCTCTTTTGACCGGAATCTCAGAGAGCGCATAGTTCACCTCGTCACCGCCGGTTTCCTCCAGCAGGCTTCTGACATTATAATTCGTCGTTTTAGGAATACCGGCTGAATCAGAAACCATATAGCCGTCCGTATAAAGCGGACTATAGGTAAACTCCGGCGCATAATTGAACTTCAGATTCAGTACATAGGGTGCCCTCTCCATCGGGATCGAAGCTCCGTCTGCGTATATTTCATCAGTATCCGGTTCATCTCCCGAGATCCTCCATTCATGGCCGTTATACGTATCCATCGACGAAGAACGGATGTATAGATATCTGCTTCCGGAAGCGCCCCGCATGCTCGGATCGATGGTCCGTTTCATCGTCATCACAACGAAGTACGGAGGATCGAAATTTCCTACCGCATTCAGGTCCTCATGGGTCGTTGCCGCTGTAACGACAGAACCGCCGATATCCTCCAGCACAGTACCTCCCAGATGTACCTCCCAGATAGGAATCCTCCACATCATCCAGAAGCTTCTGCACATTGGCAGGAAGCGAGTTATGTAGAGTATCATTGCCCAGAAAGTTCTTTATCGAGTTCATCTGCCGGACGGCGAGGGTATTCTTATCATAGGTCTTCTGCGGGAACCACATTCCGACTATAACTGAAAGAAGAATCGCCGGCATTGCTAAGATAAGAAGCCTTCGGTCGCTTTTGATCCGTTCTCCTTTTCGAAGCGTCTGGAAAAAGCACAGTAAAAGGACACCTGACAGCGCCAGTTCACACCAGATCTGCTTCGGGAACATATAGTTCAGTGCCACGGAGAAGAATAAAAATGGGATGTAGAAAGGTATGCAGAGCAGGATACTCTTTCTTCTGGTGATCACAAATGTCGTAAAGAGTACCGGAAGGAGATTTACGACCAGAAGAAATCTCGTCAGGACTGTCCTTGCATCCACCGCCTGTTCGTAGTCAAAAGGCAGATCACGGAAGGTGAACTTCTTTAGCATAAACATCAGGGAATCCATCCCCTCTCTTATCCCTGCGATCCCGAAAACGACGGCACTTACAGGGATAAGGAACGATACGGTAAGAAGCAGTACGGATATCCATTTTCTCTTCTCGGTGAGGATGTGAAAACTTGTCGAAAGAAAAGCCATCGCAATGATTCCGGGAATAAAGATCCGCAGATCTACAGAGAGCGTATAGGTGCTTGTCAGCATGAGCGAAAAGCCCACACAGAGAAGTGATGTCAAAAGCGTGGAGACTATGAAATTGACCGGTCCTGCGGACGTTACAGGAGGTTTAACACGGACTGTTTTAATTCTCATCGGCGGCCTCCTTCGGTATCTTCATACTGAGGATCCTGATCACTGCCTTTTCCAGATCACGCTTTGACTGGATATCGAAAGAGATCTCTCTTTTCCTTGGAGGAAGCACACGGATCTTATGCGGGATATCTTTTTTCAGAAAATACTCTGAGGTAAACACCAGTTCACCCATTTTACGGTCAAAGATATCTCTATCCCTTTCAAGCTCCAGAAAGACACGGGCATGGCCGAAACTTTCCTCCTGCGGCTCTTTGACCAGAAGATCATCTCTCTTCGCCGATGCCTTCCAGTGGATATTTTTAATAAGGTCGCCGGAAATATACTCGCGGACGTCATAGATCTCCGAATACGGGGATGTGCTCTTTTTCAGCGTTCGCGCCTTAAAGCCATTCAGATCCGGCATGGCATCCGGTATCTGCGGGACCGGATGAATGATCACTTCACAGGAACATCTCGGTTTCTGTCTGGTCCAGAAAAGACCGAACAGATCATAGATCTTTATCCTCGTTACCTCCACTTCAAAAGCACCGCAGTGGTCCGAATAGACAGGAATGCTGACGTTCGTATTTCCGTGGATATACATCTTTCTCCTGATCCTCTCTCCGGTCATTTTTTCAGTGAATGAATAGTCGACCCGAAGAAAAGAGATCATATTTGCAAATGTCTCGGGAATAGTAAGATCGACCGAAACCTCATCACCGATTTTTACATTTCTCGGTGCGATCAGGCGGACCTTTCTTTTCCGCACGGATAGAAGACACATGATCAGCGAGAGCGGCGGGATACAAAGGAGCAGGACAAGACAGTACCAGGCCATCCACATCTGGTAGAAAAGAAAGAATGTGAATGTTCCTGCCAGTGCCAGGATATAGATACACCAGTTCTTGATCATATGCCCCGCCAGACCTCGTTACACCTTCGGTGCAGGCACAGATTTCAGTATCTCCTTCGTCACATCGGATGTGCGTCTTTCATTGACTTCCGCTTCTGCCGTCAGCATCAGGCGATGTCCCATGACCGGTGTAAAGACGGCCTGGACATCATTCGGAATAACATAGTTTCTGTGAAATACATATGCATAGGCTTTTGCCATTGCGGTCAGCGCCAGTGTCGCTCGTGGACTTGCGCCACGCTCGAGATCCGGATGGGAACGGGTCTTCCCTACCAGCGCGATGATATAATCCAGCATCGCTTCTCCGACAAAAACACGGGAAACCTCCTCCTGCATCGCCAGCAGTTCTCCGGCACTGCAGATGCAGCGCACTGCGTGGAGGGGATTTTTTCCGTCTTTTCTATCTTCCAGCATAGCTTTTTCATCCTGAGGTGAAGGATAGCCCATAGACACGCGGATCGCAAATCTATCCATCTGGGAGTCCGGCAGAAGCGATGTTCCGGATGCGCCGGAAGGGTTCTGCGTCGCAAAGACCGTAAATGGTTTCGGAAGTGTATAGGTATTTCCGTCCACCGTCACCTGTCCTTCTTCCATCGCTTCCAGAAGCGCGGACTGTGTCCGGCTCGAGGCACGGTTCAGCTCATCGGCGAGAAAAAGGTTATGGAAGACCGACCCCGGCTGATACTTCATGCTCTGAGTGTTTTTGTCATAGACGGAAAAGCCGGTGATATCCGAAGGCAGAACATCCGGGGTGAACTGCACACGTCCGTAGTCCAGTCCCATGGCCCGGGAAAAGGCCAGCGCCATCGTCGTTTTACCGACACCGGGCACATCCTCGATCAGGACATGTCCTCCGGAAAGGATCCCGGCCAGCGCCTGAAGGATCACGATATCCTTGCCGCAGATGACCGTTCTGATCTCTGCAATGATCGCATTCGTTTTCTCACTCATCAGTTGTTATCCTCTCATCGAAAAATAGGGTTTACCGTTCTCCAGCTGCACATTCTTATACTCCGCCAGTTCGCTGATCGTGACCAGCGTATAGCCGGAATCAATAAGGGCGGGAACGATCGTCTCGACTGCTGTCGCGGTCGTATCATAAAGGTCATGCATCAGGATGATGTCACCGTCTCTGACATTATTCAGCACTTCATCGATAACATGCTGGCTGTCTCTGTACTTCCAGTCATTTGTATCGATCGACCACAGGATCATCGGAAGTCCGACATTCTCGGAAACCGTTGTGTTATAGGAACCGCCGACCGGCCGCATGACCTTCGGATAGGTCCCGGTCAGGGCATAGATCGCATCACAGGTATCCCAGATCTGTTTATGGACGGCATCTCCGGAGATCCTAGTCAGCGTCGTATGGTTCCAGGTATGGTTTCCGACCTCACAGCCCATATTCGTCGCACGGATGATACAGTCTTTGTAGCGGTTAACACGGTCACCGGTAACGAAGAATGTCGCATGTGCGCCATACGGCTCGAGCGTGTCAAGGATGCGCATCGTGACATCGGTATACGGACCATCGTCAAAGGTAAGTGCCACGACCTTCTTCGGCACTTCTTTTTCTATATGCGTATCGAGTCCGTATTCACTCATTTTCGCATCAAAGGCCGGATCATTCGCGATCGAGATAAGCACACGTTCGCGGGTAATACCATGCGAAAGCGCGATCTTATAGGAAGTGATCTTTTCCTGCTCCGGTTCATGTCCATAGAACACTTCAAACACGGCATTCAGAAAATCATCATCCGAAGCAAGGATCTCTCTGCTTTCCGGAGTAGACAATACGTCCCAGATCACGCTTCGTATGCTGGATGGATCCTCGGAAAGACGCCTCACAAAATTATTCAATTCCTCCCCCGCGGGTGCTTTTCCCGAAAGACGGGAATAAAGATGGTTCAGGAACGATGTCATCTCATAGTTCAGATCTCTCGCCTGGGTAAGGTTTATCTCTCCGGGAACGATGTCAAGATCTGCACATCGGGAAGCAAAAGAAGGATCGGATGCGATCATCTGTGCCACGTAATCGACCGACACCCCATTTCCCATCACTTCATGGTATTTACCCATTTCTTCCGCTGTTGCATCACGCCCGAGCATCAGATGACACAGAGAAGTGATCGTCTGGTCATCGGAAACGCCTCTTGATGTGTAGTCGGAAGAGACAGTGATCTGCTGAAGTGTCGGAGCGACCTGTTTCCCTTCTCGGAAATACTGCGTCCATACATTTAATTCTTTTGCGGAAGGAGATCTTCCGTACATCTCCGTGAAAAGCTCTCCGATAAAAACAGCAAGTTCCGGATTCAGGTCTCTCGGTTCCAGATCGTCCACCGTTCCGGGGGTGATCTTATACTGTGCACAGACAGATGCGAATTCCGGAGACTTCGAAACATCACTGATAAAGCGGCGGAGGCTGACGCCGTTATCCAGGTAGGAAATGTACCGTTCCTTCTCTGCTTCGGCAAGTTCTTTTCCGGTCATCACCTTCGTGAGAAGAGTGAGCTTCTGTTCCGGGGAATAGTTCTTCTCCGAAAACTCTTCACTCTCACTCAGCATCTCGATCATGCCGGCGGCGGTAGTATTTCCGTCTTTGATATTACGGTACCAAAAACCGTACTGTTCACCTTCCGGGTCTTTTTCAAGAAGCGTGTGGAAAGCATATTCAACAAATTCGACAGTAAGATCCTTCTGCGCGCGCACTCTTGACGGAACCAGACAGGTTCCCGCAAGAACAGAGACAGTCAGGATCACACCGATCGTTCTGATTATGTATCCAAAAACACCATGTTTATGTCTGCTCATTATTTACCTCACCCCTAATAACTCAGTTTCAGTATATATGAAACGGGTGACAGGAAAATGACATATATGCAATTTTATAGTTACGCGCAGGTTTTTTCTTATTCCGGGCAATAGAAGGAACATCTGTTTCAGGCAATAAAAGAGGGGCTGGGAAACACATAAAACCAGCCCCTTTTTTTCTCGAGCGAATCCGATAACGGAAATTCAAAAACAATCCACGCTCGTTACTAACCTATTCATCTACATTATAGCCTGTTTCGGCCTTTTAGCCATAGATTATTGTCCCTGATAATATAACAATCGTCCGCGGGATCAGATCATCTTCTCGGAAAGCTTCACACCGCCGAGGATATGGAAGTGTACGTGCTTAACCGTCTGTCCGCCGAATTCACGGCAATTGTTGATAATTCTGAATCCCTCGTCGATGCCGGTCGCTTTTACCACTTCCGGAACTGCATCCAAGACATCACCAAGTGCTGCTTTTCCTTCTTCTGAGGAAGCCATATCGAGAATATCGTCGAAGTGCTTCTTCGGAACGATCAGGACATGTACCGGAGTTGCCGGATTAATATCCTTAAATGCCAGTACCTTATCGTTTTCGTAAACTTTTGTCGAAGGGATCTTTCCCTCTACGATATCACAGAATAAACACATGGTCTTTTCCTCCATTCATCTGTAGCTTTTACAGCATCTTCTCGAGTTCGGTCTTAACTTCTGCAAGTGCATCGTCGATACCTGCCGGATTTTTACCGCCGGCCTGTGCCATATTCGGACGTCCGCCGCCGCCACCTCCGACGATCGGAGCAACCGCCTTGATGAGGTTACCGGCATGTGCACCGGCCTTCACTGCGGAATCGGTCGCCATGATGACGATATTTGCCTTTCCATCGATCGCGGACATCAGCGCGATGACACCGTCGCCGAGCTTATCCTTCAGCTGGTCACCGAGATCACGCAGCGCGCCCATCTCAACGTTCTCGAGCTTCGCGGCAAGGAGCTTCACACCCTTGACATCGACAGTCTGCTCGAGCGAATCACCGAGCGCATCCTTGGCCGCCTGGGACTTCAGGGACTCGATCTCGGAGTTTGCTGCCTTCAGGTCTTTCTGCAGGTGCTCTATCTTCGCGATGATCTCGGACGGATTGGACTTCAGAAGCTTTGCTGCTTCTGCCAGTGTGTTCTCGAGATCCTTGTAATATGCCATTACTGCATCCCCGGTCAGAGCTTCGATTCTTCTTACGCCGGCAGCGACACCGGATTCGGAGAGGATCTTGATGCTCTGGATCTGGGAAGTATTGCTGACGTGCGTACCACCGCAGAGCTCCACAGAGAAAGCTTCCTTAAAGTCTGCTTCCGTATCACCGGAAGTACCTTTACCCATACTTACGACACGAACGGTCTCGTGATACTTCTCACCGAAGAGAGCCATCGCACCGGTCTTACTTACCTCGGAAAGGCTCATCTCATCGGTTTTTACCGGAAGAGATGCAGCGATCTCGGAATTGACGATCTTCTCTACTTCCGCGATCTGCTCGGCCGACATGGAAGCGTCGTGGGAGAAGTCGAAACGCAGACGGTCCGGTGTAACGAGAGAACCTTTCTGCTCGACGTGATCACCGAGAACGATCTTCAGTGCTTTTTGCAGAAGATGCGTCGCGGAGTGGTTCTTACAAGTATTGTCACGGTTCTTATTCTCCACAGAGATCTTCGCCGGCTGTCCGACACGGATGGTTCCTTTTGCAACATAGCCGGTGTGGCCGATCTTCGTCTCGCCGATGTGGATCGCCTCTGTAACAACGAATTCTCCGTCATTTGTAACAATGTTACCCTTATCACCGACCTGGCCGCCCATGGTTCCATAGAGGCAGGTAACGTCTGTGATGATGGTACCCTTCTGGCCTTCGGAAAGCTCTTCTTTCAGAGAGGACTCATCCGCAGCAGCAAGGATCTTACCTTCGCATTCTCTCTTCTCGTAGCCGACGAACTCTGTCTTGATGCTCTCATCGAGATCATCGAAAACACCAGAGGATGTGCTGAGCTTCGCGGAGAAGTTCTGGCTGTCACGTGCCTTCTGCTTCTGCTCTTCCATCGCCGTCTTAAATCCGTCTTCATCTACGGTAAGTCCTTCTTCTTCTGCCAGCTCAACAGTAAGCTCGAGCGGGAATCCGAATGTATCATAGAGATAGAAAGCGTCGCGGCCGGACAGTGTCTTCTTTCCGGAAGCACCGGTCTCGTCAAGGATCTTCTTAAACTCCTTCATGCCGTTCTCCAGGGTGCTCTCGAAACGCTCGATCTCCTTGGTCAGCTCGTTTAAGATGAAGTCTCTGTTCTTTACCAGATTCGGGTAGCTGTTGGAATATACATCGATATAGATTCTTGCGACCTTCAGGATGTTCTCCTTCTTCAGGTTCAGCGCTCTTGCATGTCTTACGGCACGGCGGATGAGGCGGCGGAGAACATAGCCTGCGCCGGCATTCGACGGAACGAGTTTCGCGGGATCACCGATGAGCATGACGCCTGTTCTGGTGTGGTCTGCCAGGATACGCATGGAGCGTGTCAGCTTCTCGTCCGAATCATACTTCACACCGGAAGCCTCCTCAATATAGGCGATCGCCGGAGCATGAAGGTCGATCTTATATACATCGTCCAGGCCGTTCAGGAATGCCAGGATACGCTCCAGGCCCCAGCCTGTATCAACATTTTTCTGCGAAAGAGGTGTCAGTGTTCCGTCCTGATGCTTCTCGTACTGCATGAATACGTCGTTACCGATCTCGGTATATTTTCCACAGTGGCATCCCGGGCCGCAGTCAGGACCGCAGGCAGGAATGTCCTTTACATAGAACATCTCACTGTCCGGGCCGCACGGACCGTACTCCAGTCCCCACCAGTTATCCTCGGCAGGAAGATAGAAAATGTTTTCCGGCTTAAATCCGGACTCGATACGGTATTTCGCGCCCTCTTCATCTCTCGGAGCATTCTCGTCACCGGCGAAAACAGTCGCTGCCAGGTGATCTGCGTCAAAGCCGAAAAGTTCAGTCAGAAGCTCGAAGCTCCACTGGCATCTTTCTTTCTTAAAATAGTCGCCCAAAGACCAGGAACCCATCATTTCGAAGAAGGTTCCGTGGCTCTTATCACCGACGGAGTCGATATCATTTGTACGGACACAGCCCTGGACATTACAAAGTCTTGTACCGAGGGGGTGTTTCTGGCCCAGAAGGTACGGCATCAGCGGCTGCATGCCGGCGACATTAAACATAACACCCGTTGATCCGTCCGATACCAGCGATACGGCGCCGACATCCACATGACCGCGGTCGATATAGAACTGCTTCCATGCATTTCTCAATTCATCAGAGGTAAACTTTCTCATTCGTTTCGTCTCCTTTACAAAAAGCGAGGCACGCCCTTGATTTCGCGTGCCTCGTAATTTTACACGATTTACAGAAGAAAATCTATATATAATAGACCTGCATTATAAGAAAACCTACGATTCAAGTGCTTTTCGCAAATGATCGTGATACATATCGCGTATCCTCTTGGGTCCCGCGACCGTGAAACCGCCCTCATACTGGGAGATCCAGGCGAAGAACGTCGGGCTGACATTGACGCTGACATTTGCCTGCAGATATTCAGGATCTTTCGGATCCGGATGCACGGCCACATCCTGCTCGAAACGGTCATAAAACTGTGTCAGCAGGTCTTTTCTGAAGCGGATCAGAACCGTGGCCGTCTCTGCGCCGTACATACTGAAGGATTCCTCCATATGCTTGGCGACGCTGAAGCCCTTCGGAGTCTTGACCAGCGGGATCTTCTCATCGACGGAGACCTTCTTCATGCGGTCGATACGGAAGTGGCGGATCTTATCCTTTTCCCCGTCAGGACTCTGCTCCGGACGGACACCGATACAGTAGTAAAATCCGTTATTCCAGACCATCGCAAACGGGTGGAGGATGTACTTCATGCCGTCATGTTTGAGGACCTCCCCTTCACCGAATTTGTACTCGATATACTGGAAAGTCACCGGATGCTTCGAAGCCATGGCGTGCCGGATCGTGCTGACGGTATAGATGAAGTCGTTATTCGTCGAGTGATGGCGTCCGATATAGTGGATCTGTTCATTCAGTTCTGCCGCCCGGCCCGAAGAAGTCAGGCTCTTGAGTTTTTTTATCACACCTGCTTTTTTCTTCTCGGTCATAAAGCCCGCAGACTCGACGGCATCGATCAGGATCATGATCTCCTCAAGTTCGAAATCCCGGTCCTCGATATAGTATCTCGGAGTTCTGGTATTACTCTTTTCGACCGGGATCGAGGAGTCCTCGAGTGAACGGAGGTCATCGTACAGGGTCTTTCTGTTTGCCGGAAATCCCGCTTTCTCGAGTCTTCCGATAAGGTCCTGGATCGAGAGTCCGTGCTCCGCATCCGTTTCTTTCTGAAGAATATCTAAAAGACAAAGGAGCCTTCCCCTGCCGTTTTCCCGATTCGCCATTTCCCCACCTCCATAACACAGTCATGCACATTTCTACTATACCACTAAATCACGTGAAAACAGACTTTTCGGAGCCTTTCTGCAGGACGGGAAGATATAGAAGATTTTTCATCGCGCGCGTGTTATAATATTTAGGCTATTTTTCAAAACACATGGGAGGGTATCCATGAATTCCATCTATAAAGACATTGCCGTTGCGGCACCGAAGATCCTTCTGCCTAAGAAAGGAACAGATCTTAGCAAGTGGGCGGTTATCGCCTGCGACCAGTTCACATCCGAGCCGAAGTACTGGGAGGATGTAGAAAAGACTGTAGGAGATGCACCTTCTACTCTTCGTATGTTCCTGCCGGAAGTATATCTCGAGAAAGAGACACCGGAACAGATCGATCAGCGTCTCTCGAATATCACCGCTTCTATCAATGATTACATCGATCAAGGCATCCTGACCGAGCTCGAACCGGGCTTCATCGTCCTGGACAGAAAAACAAAATATAACAGCTCCCGTCTCGGCCTGATGCTCGCACTCGACCTCGAGCAGTATGACTTTACTCCGGGCAATAAGAGCCGCATCCGCGCGACCGAGGGCACCGTGCTGTCCCGTATTCCACCCCGCGTACGCATCCGTGAGCGCGCTCCGATCGAGATGCCGCACATCATGGTACTGATCAACGATCCGAAAAGAACCGTCATCGAACCCGCATACCACGATCTTTCGATGGATGAGGGAGACCTCGTGTATGACACCGACCTCATGATGGAAGGCGGTCATATCAAGGGTTACTATGCCCAGGCGGATTCCGATATCGCCAAGGGAATTATCTCCGCGCTAGAAGCACTGCTCGCTTCTTCCGAGGATGGTTTCCTCTTTGCTGTCGGCGATGGCAACCATTCGCTTGCTACCGCCAAGAAGCACTGGGAGAACATTCGTGAGACACTTCCGGAGAACGAGCGTGAAGATCACCCGGCACGCTACTGCCTCGTCGAAATCGTAAACATCCATGACAACGGTCTTCAGTTCGAGCCGATCCACAGAGTGACCTTCGGCCTTACGAAGGAAAAGCTTATGGATCAGGCAAAAGAATACTTCGCCGGGCAGGAGATCAGATTCTCCGATGCGGGTGCTTTTGCCAAGGAAGGAACATCCGACGGATCCCAGACGATCCTCGTCACAGACGGATACGAAGACTTCACGATGATCATCGGAAAGCCTTCCCACACGCTCGCGGTCGGTTCCCTGCAGGGATTCCTTGACTCGATCGAATCCTCGGAGATCCACACCGACTATATCCACGGCGAAGATTCCGTCCGTTCGCTCAGCGGTTCCGACAAGCTCGGCTTCCTGCTGCCGGATGTATCGAAGAATTCTTTCTTTGAGACCATCAGTAAAGAAGGCGTCTTCCCGAGAAAGACCTTCTCCATGGGTGAAGCCGTCGAGAAGCGTTACTACTTAGAAGCAAAGAAGATCTAAAGGAGACATCATGGAGGAAAAGACTTCGATCTGTGTTATCGGCGCCGGTCTTTCCGGTCTGGTCTGTGCCTATAAACTGGCGCAGGCTGGCTTCCGCGTGCAGGTCGTCGAGCAGCAGTCCACACCGGGCGGCATGCTGGCATGTTCCCGTCTGGGCTCCGAGTATATCGAGCTGCTTCCGCACCACATAAGAAAATCCGACCGTGCTCTGATCTCTCTTCTCAAGGATCTCGGCCTTTCCGATGAACTGCAGTGGTATGATTCCCTCTGGTACGGCAAAGCCAGCAGAAAGAAACTCGGTTATCTCGATAACGGCTTTCACTCTCTTCTTTCCGCACTTGTGCAGGAGATCACGGACCGTGGCGGCATCATCCAGTACGGATATACCGTTTCCGATATTCTAAGAAACGAGGACCCGGAGCGCCCAAGATATCGTGTGCAGTGTGTCCTTGCCGACTCATCATCGATTTTCCTCGAGTGCGACACGATCCTTTATACCGGATCCTGCCGTAATCTCGTACATATCACCCATGCACTGGACATGCCGACCGATTTCCGCGACTCCCTGATGGACGTAACCTATCAGGCAAACATGTGTCTTCTGATGCTGATGAAGACACCTTTCACGGAGTGCTATTCCAGACAGTTCCCGAATGATGAACCATTCCAGCGGCTGATCCAGCACACGAGCATGGTCGGCGAACGCCGCTATGGCGGACACGTCCTGTATCTTTCCGGAAGCTTTCTGACTTCCGCACCGCTTTGGACCGCATCCGACGCGGATGTATTTAAGACTTTTTTCAAGAGACTTCAGTATATGAATCCGAGCGTAACGAGAAGCGCTGTCCGCACATGGCGTCTGACACGCACACGCTACGCCAAGCCGCTCAACCATCCGCTCGATGAGTTCCTGCAGCCTGTGGAAGGACTCTACGTCTGCAGTCTCGCCATGACCCCGAGTCCTGCCGAGGACTCGAAATTCCGCATGGATGCCTGTGTCTCGCAGGCAAATATAACAGTCGCCAGGATCAAGGAGGATTTTTCGCGTGAAAAAAAGCTCGAGATCGACGCACAGTGATACCGGAAGTAATACGGTCCGCGTCGCAAATGTAACTACAGCGAATTCGCTGCTGGAAGATGCAGAAGAAATAACAAAAAGCGAAAAGCAAAGCAGTTCTTTCCGCGAGCGGGTGTCGCATCTTGAACTTCAGAATGTGGAACTCCGTTCCATTCTGCCGCGGTTTCTTCTCCTGCTTGCTCCCGCGCTTCTGGCTTTTCTGGCGGGATACTTTCTCAAGCAGGATCACGCTGACTTCTTCTGCTGGTGGGGGATCCTGTATCTTTATGGATGGGCGGCTTTCCCGCTTGTTGCACATTTCTTCCGCGGATTTGTATCGGCAGGATACAGTTTTTCCAAGATACTCGGCATCCTTCTTACCACGGGTGCTCTATGGCTGATCTCCTATCTTAAGATCTTCGAATCCTTCAGCCGTCCGATGACCTGGATCATGTTCTTCCTGCTGGCGATCGTCTGCTGGGGTATCCCAAAGACACGAAATGCGGCTTTCTCTGCACTGTCAGACAACTCGAACATGGCGCACATCCTCCTCGAGGAAGTAATCTTCATCGCCGTCCTCACATTCCTCTGTTTCTGCAGAGGTCTCTCGCCGATCATCAACGGCGAAGAAAAGATCATGGACTTCGGTTTTATGAACTCCATGCTCCGCTACGACGGACTTCCTGCCAAGGATCCGTGGCTTGCCGGACAGCCGATCAACTACTATTACTATGGTCAGTATCTTTTCACTTATCTTGTAAAGATGACCGGGATCCGTTCTTCTGTCGGATACAATCTCTCGATGTGCACCGCCATCGCCTTCCCATTCATGTCCGCATATGCACTCGGACAGCTCTTTATCGATGCTCTCCGCCGCAAAATGGACTGCAAGGTATCGATCCACTATCTGCCTTTCGCCGGTCTTCTTTCCGGCCTGTGCACCATGTTCTTCGGTAACTCGCACTCCTTCTTCTACGACGAGCAGAGCATCGGAAACAAGGTGCTTTTCTGGAAGATATGGAAAGGCCTCGGCATCAACGTCGGAAACACCGGAAGTTTCTTCTATCCGAATTCCACCCGTTTTATCGGACATAATCCGGACCCGTATATTGACGGTCTGACAGATAAAGCAGACTGGACGATCCACGAATTCCCGTTTTATTCTTACTTGATCTCAGACCTGCATGCGCACGTCGTCAGCCTGACGATCGTGCTTCTTATCATCGCATTCATGTTCATCGCGGTCTATCATGCGAAGCATCCGGAAAAAGCACTGAACTTGATGTGCAGGCGTCATAACTTTTCGAAGGATCTGGTATCGGAGATGAACTTTATCTTCCGCCCGGAGTTCTTCCTGTGCGCGTTCTTCCTCGGTCTTACACAGATGTGCAATTACTGGGATTTTCTCATATACTTCGTCTTCTGCGCGATGGGGCTTCTGGTGTATTTCGGACGAAGGTCCACCTTCCTTTGCACTTTCAGCAGTTTCCTTATTTTCGTCTTCGACGTCGGCGCGATCCTCGGCATCTATCTGAAGTTCTCGAATAACGTATTTCTTCATATCTGCCTGCAGATCGCAGTATTCATGATCGCCTACATGCTTTCGACGGTCTTCCCGTCCGCGCTTTCACGTACCGGTACCGCTATGGCCATGCTCTTCTCGCTGTCATGCGCCATCGCGCTGTCCTTTAACTACAACTTCGATATGATCTCCAACTCCATCAAGCTGGTAGATAGACACACTTCTCTCTTCCAGTTCATGATCCTCTGGCTGATCCATATCCTGGTGCCGCTTTCGCTCATCGCACTGGTGGTCTTCACCGAGCGTCACGCTTACAAGCGCACCAAACTTCCGGCACTTCCTGCGCCTCTTGATCTGAAGCGTCCGGACAGAGCCGAAGCTTCGTCGAAGAAACACACTTCTTCACGATCTTCCGTCCGTTCTTCAAGGATCACCGCACTCGAGGACGATCCGGACATGTCCGCCGATGAGATCGGCAGTATCGTCACGAATGACACGTCTTCCGATCCGGATACCGGTGTCATCGATGAAGCATCAGATGACAGTGCTTTTGAAGAGGAAGAAGGCAGCTCCACGCCGAGACTTCTTCTGATGATCATCTCCTTCTTTAGGCTGATGGATTATCACTTCGCAAGATTCGGAGATATGCTCCTTTGCAAGTTCTTCCGGAAAAGATCGATCATCGATATCTTCATGGTCGGAACCAGCATCGTCGGCTTTATGATGATCCTCGCTCCGGAGATCATCTACGTCCCGGATATTTACGGCGATAACAACCAGCGCGCCAATACGATGTTCAAGTTCACCTTCGCCGGATTCGTGATCCTTTCTCTGGTCGTCGCCTATACCGTCTTCCGGTTCATGGCGCACGTCACCAAACAGGGAAATCTTTCGAACTGGGGGCTTGCAGTCTCGATCCTGCTTCTGGTTTTGATCATCATGATCCCCGGCCACTATACGCTCCGTGCGCTCGATCAGCGTGTCGGCGATATCAAGATGTCCAGATACATCGGACTTGACGGTACCGCTTATCTTCCAAACTTTATACCTGTAGAAAAGACCTTCAAGGATTCGAGCATGCGATACCAGGGTGCTATGGTTCCATACGATGAAGCCATCAAATGGCTCAACGCAAACGAGCCTGATTCGGTAAACATTTGTGAAGCCTATGGTCCCAGCTACTCGGAGAGATGTATCGTATCTGCATATACCGGTCTTCCGGACGTAGTCGGCTGGGAAGTACACGAATGGCTGTGGCACTTCCACGGCTGGACAGATCCTGAAACAGGAGAATACAAGGATGATCCGGAAACCGGCTCATGGGCCAGATACCTGACGCCAAGACACGCAGATGTCTCGGCGATCTACACAGACACGAATTCCATAGAGGTCTCCCGCCTTCTTAAGAAGTATGACATCAAATACGTCATCTGCGGATCTATGGAGTTAGATGAATTCGGTTACATCTACTACCCGTGCCTCGAAGAGCTTTGCGAGCGTGTGTACACATCTTCCGATGGATCTCTGTTCATCTACAGAGTTAAGTAAAAGGGCCACGTCTTAAAAGAGAGCAAAAAAATACCTTCCGCGCCTCCGCAGGGCAACGCCCGAGGACAGTGCGAGAAGGTATTTATTTTGCGGTCTTAATAAGCGATCACTCTTTGATGTAGCCGATCTCCAGCGCGAGTTTCTTCTCGAGTACAACAGTTGCATCTCTATGAAGTCTCATGAAGGTTGCCGGGCACATCGGGTCGATAGTGTCATTCATCAGGAGCTTGGTAGCTGCATCGACCTTGTTGCCGTTGATGATCATCAGGAGTGCCTTTGCACGCATGATGTTACCCATACCCATGGTTACTGCATAACGCGGAACTTCGTCACGGGAAGCGAAGAAACGGGCATTTGCATCGATCGTTGTCTCGTCGAGGATCTCTTTATGAGCGCCATCGAAAAGCACCGGGCCCGGCTCATTGAAGCCGAGGTGTCCGTCCGGACCTACACCGAGGACCTGGATCTCGATATCTGCCTTATCCAGTACTTCATTGAATTCCTTAAGGTTCTCGTCTACATCGCCGATTCCCTTAGCAACATATGTGTTTGCCTTGTCGATGTTGATGTGATCGAAGAGATTGCTGTCCATGAAGTAACGGTAGCTCTGGTTGTGTGTCGGCTCAAGACCTACATACTCGTCCAGGTTTACAGAATGGATCTTGGAGAAGTCCAGTCCCTCTTCCTTGCAGCGGCGGGACAGTTCCTGATACATACCTACCGGGCTGGATCCTGTAGCCAGACCGATGGTGCATGTGGGCTTCTCACGGATGATCTTCTCCATGATGTCTGCCGCCTTCTTGCTGGCATCCTGATAGTTCTCTGCGATAATAACTTTCATAAATGTACCTCCTTGTACTCTTTATATTTTTCGTTATATTTTTGCAGTATAAAAAAGTCGCGCATGAACATCACGCGCGGCTTATCATTACTTTCTCTTGATCACGATGTTTCCCTGATCTTTATAAATGCTGTTCTCCGGAATCACACCGCGGACACATGACGTCGGATAGACGTTACTGTTTCTTCCGATCACGGTTCCCGGATTCAGGACGCTGTTACAGCCGACCTCAACGAAGTCACCCAGCATCGCGCCGACCTTTTTTCTTCCGGTCTCGATCTTCTCATCACCGTTCTTAATAACGACAGGGAGCTTATCGCTCTT
>ONFC01000068.1 GCA_900317035.1 uncultured Eubacteriales bacterium | reverse complement strand
AAAGTCATTTCGCACATACTGAAGGTCGATGAGTTTTCTGATCACGGCATCACGGGAGACCTCCATACCGGACCGCAGATTGATCATCAGGTCCTTATAGTCCGACGGGTCACCGAGACCGTAGATGCAGGAGACGGATGCGACCACGATGACATCTCTTCTCTCGAGGAGCGCACTCGTCGCACTGTGACGCATGCGGTCGATCTCATCGTTAATATCGCAGTCCTTCTCGATATATGTATCCGTCGACGCGATGTACGCCTCCGGCTGGTAATAGTCATAGTAGGAAACGAAGAACTCGACGGCGTTATCCGGGAAGAACGCCTTAAACTCCGCGGCAAGCTGGGCCGCAAGCGTCTTATTCGGCGCGATCACGAGCGTCGGGCGCTGGGTCTTCTCGATGATGTTTGCCATCGTGAAGGTCTTACCGGAACCGGTAACACCGAGAAGCGTCTGCCCCTTCATGCCCGCATTCAGCCCGTCGACCAGTTTCCCGATCGCCTGCGGCTGATCTCCGGTCGGAGTGTAATCGGAATGAATTTTAAACGGAACCATATTCTCGTTCATAAAAGCCTGCCTGTTATTTCGAACATATTTTCGTCTGATTCAGTATAGCACATCTCTTTATAAAGAGAAAGCCTTTTTCAGAAGAGATCTCCTCACGTCTTCCGAAAAAATAGAAGAGGGGCGTCTCATTAAGTTGCATGAAAATGAGACAGCCCCTTCAGCCTTAAAGGAGGTGATTATTATATGCATCGGATCAGTCCATCGTATCGACGACCAGGATCCTCTCGATCGGTACTTGAAATGTCAGCGACAGCACGACGAGATTATCGATCGTCGGCATCGTCAGTCCTCTCTGCCACTTGTAGATTGCCTGGGGTGTGGCAAACCCGAAAATATCCTGAAGATCACGTACGGACAAACCCGCATCCTCGCGGAGCCGCACGATATTACATCCTGTTTCTTCCATGTTGATGATTGGTAACATAGGTCATTCCCCCATTTCCTTTTTTGAATAAAAAAACCGCTTTTCCTTGTTGGCCTTGGAAAAGCGGTCGTGTTTCTAACGAGTGAATGTGAAACTATTCAACAGAACGTTTCACAAGTGCTTTTCCAAAAGGAGCCTTTATAATCACGCTTATAATCATGAGAGGCGAATCCCATGACACATGTACCGGCTGCATTAATAATGGCTGTGACTTTAACTGATGTATGTTTAATATTCCAAACTGTCATTTGTGAAACGCTCCTTTCTGTAAATTTAGTGTTTTATCTTTCGATATACATAATGTACCACTATGGTTTTTATTTGTCAGTATACTACCAGTATAATTTTCAACAAAATTTTCTTCCCGCGAAGCATTATTCATCGTAATACATATACATATAAAACTCATGCACGCCCTCAACGTCCTCAATATCCAGGAAGCATACCAGCGAGCCGGACTTTATAGGACCGACGATCACCCAGGAGATCTCGATCGGCTCCGGGATCAGTTTCTGCTCGGAAAACAGCGAGTACTTCGTGATGTTATATTCGGAAAGCGGGATCTCGTGGTAATCATCACCGAGCATGCCCTGAAGCGTAGAGATCGTCTCCTCCAGGTGATCGGCATTATCGATGCTGATCTTCGCCTCGAAGCGCTTCCTGTTAAAGATCGATCCATACTTTACGAACTTCTCGATCTTGCAGTAATCCGGAAGCGAATAGCCGGTCTTTCTCTTAATGATATCCTTCTTATTATCCCGGATCGAGAACACCAGAAGGACTATGCCAAGAACCACCAGAAGTGAGATAAGAATAATGACTGTTCTGTTTTTCTTCATCATGTATCCTTTCCGAAAAGACGCTGCGCGTTCTCCGTCGTGATCCTCGCCATCTCCTCGGGGGAGATCTCCTTGAGGCGCGCCATCTCTTCCACTACATACTTCACATATGCCGGCTCATTTCGGTGTCCTCTGTGCGGGACCGGTGCCATATATGGCGAATCCGTCTCGACCAGAAGCCTGTCCAGCGGGCACATCCGGATAACGTCCGGTGCTTTTCGAGCATTCTTAAAAGTGATCGGTCCGTCAAAGCCGAGGTAAAATCCCATATCCAGAAGGATCTTCGCCGTCTCGACCGATCCGGAGAAACAGTGAAGCACCCCCGGCACTTCCCGAAGTACCTTCTGCTCATAAAGAGACTTCAGGATAAAAAGTGTATCCTCGCAGGCGTCTCTCTCGTGGATCACCGCCGGCAGATCGTATCTGTAGGCAAGGCCCATCTGATAGATGAACGCCATCGCCTCATATGCCGGAGATGCGTCGTCGTAGTGATAATCCATACCGATCTCGCCGACCGCCACGATCCCGAGTTCGTCCTTATGCTTGAGCCACTGCTCGAGCTGCCACTTCGCCTCGTCATTAAAGTTTGTGGCATCTTCCGGATGCACGCCCACCATACAGGAGAGCTTCACTCCGGAGCCGGACTTCGCCTTCCGGACTTCCAGGGAGATCGCACTGTCTTCGATCGTCGAGCTGGCCAGCATGATATGCGTCACACCGGCATTCTTCGCGTTTTCCAGCACTTCGTCGATGTCGTCTTTATACTCTTCACGCCAGTTCAGATGAGCATGCGTGTCAAAGATCTCCATCGATCAGGACACCTCCGCTCCCGGCTCCACGCCTTCCGGTACCGACAGGAGAGCATAATCGCCGTTCGGCTTTTCCGCACAGAGGATCATGCCGTAGGAATCAAATCCGCGGAGCTTTCTCGGTGCAAGGTTTGCGACCCATACGACCATCTTTCCGACCATTTCTTCCGGAGTATAGTACTGGGCGATACCCGAGAGTACCTGCATCTTTCTATCACCTACATCGAGCTGCATACGGAGAAGCTTATCCGCCTTCGGGACTTTCTCGCACTCGAGGACCTTCGCTGCACGAAGCTCGAGCTTCGCAAAGTCGTCATAGACGATCTCGTCCTTATGCTCGAGGACTTTGCCCTGAGCCGCAGCCAGCGCCGCTTCGGAGATCTTTGCGAGTTCTTCCATCTCTTTATCCATATCCAGTCTCGGGAAAAGCACTTCCCCTTTCTGTACGGTGACATTTGCAGCAAGTGCGCCCACCTTATCGGAAGCATCCCATGCGCAAGCCTCTTCGGATGCGCCGATCTGCTTCCAGATCTCCGGACAGGTGTTCGGCATTACCGGATTTAAGAGGATCGAGCACATACGGATCGTATCCAGCAGGTTATAAAGAACAGTTGCCAGACGGGTCTTCTTGCTCTCATCCTTTGCGAGTACCCACGGCGCATTCTCATCGATATATTTGTTCGCACGGGCGATGACCTTAAAGATCTCCGCCAGAGCATTGGAGATATGCAGGTCGCCGTAGTTCTGCTCCACGAACGGGCGGAGTGCTTTTACCATATTCAGAAGCTCGTCATCGAGCGGATCTGTCTCACGTTCTGCCGGAAGCGTACCGTCGAAGTACTTGATCGCCATGGCGACAGTTCTGGAAACGAGGTTTCCGAGGTCGTTTGCCAGGTCAGTATTGATACGCTGTACCATCTGCTCATTAGAGAACGGGCAGTCCGCGCCGAAAGGCATCTCACGGAGGAGATGGTAACGGACAGCGTCTACGCCGTAGCGGTCAGCGAGGATAAACGGATCGATGACGTTACCGGTGGACTTACCCATCTTCGCGCCGCCGAACGTGATCCAGCCGTGACCATAGACATGTTTCGGAAGCGGCAGATCCAGCGCCATCAGCATTGCCGGCCAGATGAGGGAGTGGAAACGGACGATCTCCTTAGCCATGACATGAATGTCTGCCGGCCAGTATTTCTCGAAATCATTGTACGTCGAGTTGCCGTATCCGAGTGCCGTGATATAGTTACTGAGCGCGTCGATCCATACATAGACGACATGCTTCTCATCGAATGTAACCGGAATACCCCACTTAAAGCTCGTACGGGATACGCAGAGATCTTCCAGGCCCGGTTTGATGAAGTTGTTGATCATCTCATTGACACGGGACTTCGGCTCGAGGAAGTTTCTCTCCTCATCGAGGAGCAGTGCTTCGAGCTTATCGGAGAAAGCAGAGAGCTTAAAGAAGTAAGCCTCTTCCTCTGCATCGACGACTTCACGTCCGCAGTCCGGGCACTTGCCGTCTTTGAGCTGGCTTTCTGTCCAGAAAGACTCACACGGCGTGCAGTACTTGCCGACGTACTTACTCTTATAGATATATCCTTTATCGTAGAGAGCCTTAAAGATGTTCTGTACAGACTCTACGTGATACGGATCAGTGGTTCTGATAAAACGGTCATATGTGATATCGAGGCGCTCCCAGAGCTTCTTGAAGTTGGCAACGATCTCGTCAACATACGCCTGCGGTGTAACGCCTGCTTCCTGTGCCTTCTTCTCGATCTTCTGGCCGTGCTCATCGGTTCCTGTTAAGAACATGACATCGTAGCCCTGCATTCGCTTAAATCTGGAGACCACATCGCACGCAAGGGTCGTGTAGCAATGACCAACATGCGGGTTGCCGGACGGGTAATAGATCGGTGTCGTGATGTAAAACTTTTCTTTATTGCACATAATTCTATGCGCCTCCTTCTTTTGCTGAATGCATTTGAATATTATAACAAGAATACATAGGGAAAATCAATGAAACTTCTACCAGGAAGCTAATCCTCTGTTTTCGTCCCTAAAAGCACTTCCTCAGGGACAGTTTCAGAGGATCTTATCCTCTTTTCCTGAAACAAGTTTCTCGGAAAACGCGATCCGCCCCTTTTCGCCGAAATCCGGCTCGCTTCCCTTCAGCTCGTACACCAGTGCTGCTTCCTGTCCGGGTTTGAGCTCCACCAGCGTTCTTCCGGAACGGTCGTAAAGCGCCGTCGGTGCCGTCTGGTGCGGGAAGGTACTGTTGGCGGTAAGTGTGTAGGTGACGTTTTCGACGGCTCTCGTTCTGACATGGCCGCGGATCAGATTATATCTGTCCGGGTCCTCCCTGTCGGAAACGTCATAGAAAAGGATCACATTCAGATTTGTTCTTTCGTGGTAAAGCTCACGGAAATACTCGGGGAAACGGACCTCGAAGCAGATCCGGATACCGACCCGGATGCCATCGACGTCAAAAACACCCGGCTCCTCGCCTGCGGAGAAGTTCTCGGCATCCCAGCCCCAGAGGGCTCGTTTACTATATCTCTCCACCTGGCCGCTCGGTGTGAATACGAGCGCCGTGTTATAGAAGACATCTTCCACAGCGGGGGCATCGCCCATCAGCGGGGCATCCCAGAGTGCACACTCTTCTTTTACGATCGTGCCGACAAGCACATATATATCATGGCACCAGGCAGCCTCGGCGATTTTGGCGTGCGCTCTGTCAACAGCATTAAAGTCGATCTTACGTACAGAGTCTATATCTCTCGGAGGATAGCCTGTCACAGCGCATTCCGGGCATGCGAGAAGACGCACACCGCTCTTCGCCGCCTGCTCGATCGCGCGAAGTATATGTGCACAGTTTTTCTCAATATCACCGCTTACGGGAAATTGATAGGCTGCAATCTTCATGGCCATCTCCTTATCTTAAACCGACTGTAATCCGCCGGTCAAAGCATTTTCATACCCCACCGGAACCATATTCCTGCATCCCCTCAGCGCAATATTATATCGCAAAACTGAACTCTTGAATACCTTTTACTTTTCAAGGAAAGTTTGTTTGCGGAAAGAAATGTGATACACTTTAAGAAGTATTGTTTTGGGAGTTTCATTATGGCTGACATCAGTTCACAACCGGCAACATTAAAATGCAATATCTGCGGCGGAGAGATCCGAAAAGATTTTCTTACCGGAACTGCGGTCTGCGCGCACTGCGGGAATAAGTGGTCTCTTTCGGATGTCGTTCCGGAGTATCTTAAGTATGCTTCCGCGATCGAGAAGATCAAGAAAGCACAGGAACTTCTTAATGGAAAGCCGGATGTCAGTAATGTCGCCCAGGCGAAGCTCCTCTTCCAGAACGCATCTACCGAGTGCCTGCACACGGATGCCACCTCTTCTGAGCTTCTGGCCATCTGTAAGAGCGGGCAGAAAGAATGCGAAGACCTCCGCATCTATGCCACGGCTATGGGCTTTTACGACAGGAAAAGCTACCGTCAGGCGCTCGAGGAATTTAAGAAGATCCCCGGCGTGAAGGATTCCGCTTCCAGGATCGAAGAGTGTAAGGTCCTTGCGGAGAAGGAAAAGAAAAAACTCATTCCTTTAGCTGTCATCGTCGCACTGATCATCCCGACGGTTCTCGGTATCCTGATGAAAGAGAAACTGGATATCCCGCTTTATGTGATCATCCCCGCCTGTCTTGTCCTTGTTGCCGGTTTGACGTACGCCGTTTACAGAGGGGGTACACTGGCAACTGTGGTCATGGTACTTTCATTCATTTGCGCCGTTCCATTACTGATCTTTATCGTACTGGCATATGGTCTTCATATGGAGACAGGCCCCGCAGCAAGTATCGCTATCGGCGCGCCTATTGCCTTCATCGTCGCAGTGGGCTTGAAGACAAGCGCCGAAAAACCGAATTAGCATGAAATCTTCCGGTGTCATTAAGAAGAACCCGGTTTTCATATAACAGAGGATCTCTATGTTTTTTATCGTCTGTGCACTATCCGCCGAAGCAAAACCTCTGATCTCCGCGCTTTCTCTGCGCAGGGACAACCATGTCTGCCCGTATGACACGTTTTTTGCGGAAGACAGTTCTTCCGTGCTGGTCATCTCCGGCATGGGCACGGTAGCTGCCGCATCCGCCACGACCTATCTCCTGACGCGTTTCGGATTTCATCCGGGAAAAGACATCCTTATCAACTTCGGCTCCTGTGCCGGTAAAGCGCCGGGGATCCATCTGGTCAATAAGATCCACGATGAGGTCACGGGGCGCGATTTTTACCCGGACATGCTCTACGATCTTTCTTCCTGCGGTCTTCCGCTTTCTTCGGAAAAAGCACTTGTCACCGTCAGTAAAGTGGTTGCCTCTTTAGAAGACCCGGACCTTCTTTACGAGATGGAAGCATCCGCGGTCTTTCAGGCGGCTTCCCGTTTCGTCCCGCCGCACCGCATGATCTTCCTGAAGTATGTTTCTGACTCGGGAACCGACGATCCGAAGAAGATCACCTCCGCCCTTCTTACGAAATGGGCCGAGAAACATATCTCTACTGTCATTTCCGTGCTCGATCATCTGAAAGATGTCACCGAGGACGACGGAGCCATCGATGAAGATCTTTTCTTAGGTACCGCACTGGCTCTCCGTCTGAGCGAGACCATGCGCCATGAGCTGCATCAGCTCTTCGTATATGCGAAGACCGAAGGGATCGATATGGAGAAGTTTCTTTCTGATCTGGAAGAAGAAGGAAAGATCCCCGCGGGATCGAAGCGTGAAGGAAAGGAGGTCTTAGATGTCATCCGGCAAAGACTTATTTAACTTTCCTTTCTCACATATCTATGTCGAAAAGAAGGTCATAGATCATCCACTGACGAAGAGTATCCTTGCCCGTTACGGAAAGTCAGCGGTCATTTCCATCGATCACTATAAAGACGTCTTCAACCGTCCCCGCCAGAGCTATGGACTTCAGAAGAGCGTCCCTTCCCTGATCCTTGCAAGAAACACAGGATCTTCCGTATTTAAGGGCGCACCGGTCTGTCAGGACTTCGGATATGACTACTTCTACTACACCTCCTGCACGAGAAACTGCATCTTCGATTGCGAATACTGTTTCCTCCGGGGCATGTACGGATCCGGCGATGTCGTCATCTTCGTCAATCTCGAGGACACTTTCGCAGAACTGGAAACGCTGCTTTCAGAGCATCCCGTCTATCTCTGTGTTTCTTATGACACCGACCTGATCGCTCTTGATATCCTGACCGGATATATCTCCCGCTGGGCCGAATTCACGAAAATGCATAAAGCTCTCACGATCGAGATCCGCACCAAGTCTTTCCGCAAAGACTTCTACGATAAGATCAGCCCATGTGACCGCATGATCTTCGCCTACACGATCTCCCCGCAGGAGATCATCGATACATACGAGAAGCGCACCGCTTCTCTTTCCGACCGTCTGTCTGCCGCTTCCTATGCGATGGAAAAAGGTTTTCCGGTACGGTTGTGCTTCGACCCCCTGATCTATGTCAGAAACTGGAAAGATATCTACACATCGATGTTTCACGAGGTAGTGAAACATATTGATGTTCATCAATTAAAGGATATAAGTGTCGGTTCGTACCGTATCTCCTCCGAGTACATAAGGAAGATCCGGAAGGACTTCCCGGGCTCTTCCATCTGCCAGTTCCCCTACGAGAACCACGGCGGCTACATGGAATACCCGGAAACCATAAAAAACGAGATGGAAAATCACCTTGTAACACTGTTACAAACCTTGATATCTAGGGATAAGATATTTAGAATCGATAACGAAGGAAATTCGTGAAGGAGGAACTGAAAATGGATGGTATCCGGCTCAATAATCCTCATCTGAAGAGCCCCGAAGAGGTAAGAAACTGCCCCAAGTGCGGTGCGCCGATCCTCTCGGAGGTCTGCCAGTTCTGCGGAACATACATCGGTGAAGTGGCGACCGCGGATCTTACTGCGGAGTACCCTATGATCGAGTGCAAGAGCGCCAAGCTCGATTTCTGGCACATCGGATTCCCCCTGATGTTCGGCGGGATATTTCTTACCGTCTCCGTTCCGATGTTCATCTTCTCTTTCTTCCCCGATAGTCTCGAGGGCAGCACCGAACACAGTGCATCATTCCTGAGGCTCTTCACGATCCCTTTCATGCTGATCGGGCTCATCGCTGTATTATTCGCCATTCGTGCATTCGTCCGATATCTGTCTATAAAGAAAAACGGTGTCATCCGGAGCGGCATCGTGTATGGATATATGGATGATACCGTCGCGTATAATGGTGTCAACGGCCAGAAAATAAAGATCCTTGTGGAAACTTCCGAAGGAAAGAAATTCATCCTTCTGCCCCTCGGCACTACCGCCAAGCCATACGAGGTCAACAGCGAGGTGCAGGTGCTCCTTAGCGGAGACTCTGCAATGATCATGGACAGGAAGATCAAATGGTAAGAAACCACGGCGGCTCCCGCCGTCAATAAATGAGGTAAGCAATATGACAAAGACTGCGATCATCACCGGAGCTTCCTCCGGAATCGGAAAAGCCATCTGCGAGACACTTCTTACGATGGACTATGAGATCTATGGCATCGGCAGAGACTTCCGAGATTGCGGAAAACTTATCGGGAACAGTGCTTTTCACAAGGTGGAACTCGACCTTCTGGAAACATCGAAACTCGAGGAGACCGTCCGTGATATCACGAAGGGAAAAGCACTCGACCTTCTCATCAACTGCGCCGGTGTCGGCTTCTATGGTCTCCATGATGAGATCTCTTCCGCGGACCTCTCCGAGATGGTACGAACAAATCTGGAGGTCCCGATCGTTCTTACGAATCTTCTTCTGAAGAAACTGAGAGAAAGCAAGGGCACGGTCATCAACATTGCCTCGGTCACCGCCTCCCAGAACAACCCGCATGGTGCTGCCTACGGCGCGACGAAGGCAGGACTTCTGAGTTTCTCGCGAAGTCTTTTTGACGAAGTGAGAAAGCACGGAGTTAAGGTCACCACGATCCTGCCGGACATGACCGACACCAATCTCTACAGAAATGCATCTTTTGAAGCCTCAAAAGACGAAAACGCACGGCTGCTTCCACAGGATGTGGCCGATGCAGTGCGCTATGTTCTTGAAGCGGATCCGCATATGGTCATCACGGAGTTTACCGTACGGCCGCAGCTTCACCGGATCGAAAAGAAAGACTGACCAAAGAAAGTCTGACCGGGCCGCTTCCTTATGTGTGCCCGGGGTTCCCCACCATACGCAGTGTCATCATCTTATTTGTTGCGGATCGTAAGTACGCTGTTCTTTCCGTTTAACTCGATCACGTTCTTCGCAGAAGGATCCGTAGGGATCTTGCAGTCGATTACGTTATTCTTTCCTTCGCATCTGGTCGCAAAGGAGAATCCGGAAGGAACGATCAGTTCCGCCTCTCCATGGATCATATTCACGTCGATGCTTCCATCCGCTTCTTCCAGCGCGATATACAGCTTTCCTTCGCCGTCGATCTCCATCCTATTAAAAGAGATCCCCTGAAGGTTCAGAACCGAATTCTCGATAAACAGTTCGATATGGTCTGCTTTCGGAGGGATGCCGATCAGTGCTTTTGCCACGCCATCGATATCGATCTCCGCCTGATTGCGGTTGCTCTCAAAAACCACTTGGGACGGAACGACGATCGTGTCATTGTCCGTGCCGTAGATCGTTACTTCTTCTGCCTTCTTGATCTTGA
>ONFC01000139.1:5425-9512 GCA_900317035.1 uncultured Eubacteriales bacterium | reverse complement strand
CCTGGGCGGTATGGTACTGATGGCACTCGGCATCATTGGTGAGTATCTCGCGAAGACTTACATCGAAGTCAAGAACCGTCCGCTGTATGTTATCGCAGAGGACAATAAAAAAGACGTTAGCGGGAAATAACGTCTCAGGTAATTCGCAAAACAGAATCAAAGCTCCGTCGCTGGTCCTCGGCTTTTCGCCTGCGGAATCGCTCCGGAGCTTTATTCTGTTGCGAATTACCCCGCACAGCTTTATTCTCGCTAACTCTTTTTATCCTACGCGCAAGCAAGAAAAAACCTTCGACACGCCTCCGCAGGGCTTTCGCCCGAGGACCAGCGCGAGAAGGTTTTTTTCTTGCTTGCTCAAATTCTGATAGATGAATTACTTCGTTACGGTGACTTTCTTCATCTTCTGTTCGCTCAGCGGACGATCTGCTCTGTCTGTAGGGGTAGCTGCGATCTGATCGACTACTTCGATACCTTCGATGATCTTACCGAATGCCGCATAGTTGCCGTCGAGGAACGGGCCGTCTTCATGCATGATGAAGAACTGGGATCCTGCCGAGTTCGGATCTCCGGCACGTGCCATGGAGAGTACTCCGCGCTCGTGGGACAGGTTGTTCTCTACACCATTTGCTCTAAATTCACCTTTAATGTGATGACCCGGGCCACCCATACCTGTTCCAGTCGGATCACCGCCCTGGATCATAAATCCGGAGATGACACGGTGGAAGATCAGACCGTCATAGAAACCTTTCTCTGCCAGGTCGATAAAATTCTGTACACTGATCGGCGCCACATCCGGATACAGCTCCAGCTTCATGATGCCGCCATTCTCCATCTCAATAGTAACAATAGGATTCGCCATTTTGAATTCTCCTTCACTGTTGTCTGATATCTTAATCGCAAGGATCACTCCCTTGATAGTACGGGAAAAGCACCTAATTTGCAAGAATCCTTCTTGATGATGATCCTCACAATCCTCGAAAAAAGCAAAGGAGCGATTCCGCAGCCCGAAGGGCGAGGACCAGCGACGAGGCTTCTTTTCGAGGAAGCGCCGAGGACCAGCGCGAGAAGGTTTTATTTCTGCGCAGTAGTTTACCAGGTAAGATCGTCGTAGAACACTTCTTCCAAAGTAAGTCCTTTTGCCGGCATAGTCTTCCCGGCTTCTTTACGGACGCCTTCCCCTGTCAGGAGCTTTTCGATCTCGGTCTTTGTCATCTTTCCCTGTCCGACATAGACGAGAGTTCCCGCCATGATGCGGACCATATTGTATAAGAAGGATTCGCCGATGACTGTGATCTCGATCAGGTCCGGATCTCCCTCCGCCCGTCGGACATAGACATCTTTCATGGTTCGGACCGGGGTAATGTCCGGTCCTCCCTGTGCCCGAAACGCACTGAAATCATGCGTTCCGATAAATGCTTTTGCCGCATCATCCATCGCCTCGACATCCAGGATACCGGGAACAAAAGCCTCGGTCCTCCGGTCGATCGCGGACGGCACTTTCGCATTTCTCACGCGGTAGCAGTACCTCTTGCCTTTGCTGTTAAACCTTGCATGGAAATCCCCGGTCATTTCTTTTGCCGCAAGAACCACCAGATCATCGTCAAGTACGGCATTCAGCGCGAGCGGGATCTTCTCCTCCGGAATGGAAAAAGGCACATCTACATGCGAGACATGGCCTCTGGCATGCACACCGGAATCAGTCCTCGAGCACCCGTAAATACGGCAAAAGCGCCCGTACACCTTCTCCACTGCTTCTTCCAGTGTCTGCTGTACGGAGCGCCCGTTATCCTGTCTTTGGAAACCGACAAAGTCAGTTCCGTCATATTCCGTGAGCAACGCGATGCGGATATTTTTCTCCGCAGCTGTTCTGCCTTCGCCTTCCTCACTCATTTTTCTTAGCCCTGGATCTTGTCGTCGAAGCAGGCCTTACCCATCATGGCAGCTCCGACAATACCTGCATCATTGCCCATCTTGGCAACACGGATCTCGGTCTTTCTTACGCCTGGGCCGAAGAACGGCTTGTTCAGGGTCTTTTCGCGAAGCGGGATCATCAGCGGATCGCCTTCGTTGCAGACACCGCCGCCGATCAGGAGTACTTCCGGCATGAAGGTATTGATCGCATTTGCCAGACCTTCAGAGAGATAGTCGATATATGTATCAACAACGTTTGCAGAAACGTCGTCGCCGGCTCTCATGCCGTCAAAAGCGATTCTTGCATTTGCATGGCCGCCGTTTTCCTCGATGAGCTTGCCGAGGATAGAGGTCGGGTTTGCAGCTGCCGCTTCTTCTGTGATACGTGCCAGAGCAGATGCGGAACCGTATGCCTCGAAGCATCCTTTTCTTCCGCAGGAGCACTGCTGGCCGTTGACCATGATAACGTGGTGACCGAATTCAGAACCAGCCTGGTTGAATCCGGAGAAAATTCTGTTGTTGACGATAACGCCGCATCCGATACCGGTGCCGAGCGTGATCGTTACGGAATCAGCAACATCTGCCGCCGCGCCGGATACGCTCTCCGCCATAGCTGCGCAGTTTGCGTCATTGTCGATATAGACGGGAAGATCGATCACGGAACGGATGATCTTTCTCATCGGTGCATTTACGAAAGGAAGGTTGGTCGCATAGACCAGTGTGCCGGCCTTGTTGTCCGGTGTTCCCGGGGAACCGATGCCGATCGCGGATACGTCGGACTCTGCGATGCCGGACTCTTCGATCGCCTGTTTTGCCAGTTTACCCATGTCTGTGATGATGTCTTCCATCGGGCGGTCCGCATTTGTCTTGATGCTGACCTTATTCAGAAGCTCACCTTTATCCGATACTACACCGGCTTTGATGTTTGTGCCGCCAAGATCGATTCCTACAAAATAAGCCATTTCAAACTCTCCTCATCTTTGAAAATCATCTATCTGTTCTTTCCGGATCCCTTCCTCCGGAATCACGCGTCATGCGCGAATTATTTTACTTCAAATTCTGCAATAAATCTACTGCCAGCGGAATAAATGCTACAACGATCAGGATAAGTGTCCACAGGACATCTGCCCTTTTCAAGCGGAGCGGGTGGAGCTTGGTCTTCCCCTTTCCTCCCTGATAGCATCTGGCGTCCATTGCCACTGCCAGTTCTTCCGCTCTTTTAAAAGCACTTACAAACAACGGTACCAGCACCGCCACATATCCTTTGGCGCGCTGGAATATATTTCCCGTGTCATACTCTGCGCCTCGTGATGACTGGGCTTTCATGATCTTATCGGTCTCTTCGACCAGCGTCGGGATAAACCGGAGCGCGATCGAGATCGTCATCGATATCTCGCTTACCGGGACTTTGATCACCTTTAGCGGGGATCCGAGGGATTCCATCGCATCCGCCAGTTTCAAAGGTGTTGTGGTAAGAGATAGCAGGATGCTTGTTGCTACGATCAGGAACACCAGCCGCACCGCCATGAAGATCGCCTTTTTCAGACCTCCCGTCGTAATCTTGATGATCCACCAGCTCCATAGCGTATCTCCTGACCTTATCGTCAGAAGATTGATCACGAAGATAAATACCATGATGAACAGGATCGGTTTTAGTGACTTTAAGATCTCCACCGGATTGACCTGCGACAGAAGTGTCAGGAACAGTATCACGCCCAGTGTCGCCACCATCGAGAGCGTCGAGTGCACCAGAAAGATCGTGACCATATAAAGAATAAAAAGCAGAAACTTGCACCGCGGGTCGAGCTTGTGGAGGACCGACTCCCCCTGGACATAACGGCCGATAGAAACATCTTTCATCTTAGATGTTCACCTCCCCGTCATTTCCATATACGACAGACTGTGCCGCTTCTTTCACATCGAAAAGCACTTCATCCACATACGGCAGTTCTTTTTTCAGTTCATGCAGTGTCTGCATCAGACACGGGCGGTCGAGGCGCATGCTGATATAGTCGGAGCCTTCCGAAAAGAGTTCTTTCGGTTTTCCGAAGAATACCTGTTCTCCTTTTTTCAGTACCAGGACACGGTCCGCGATTCTTGCTGCCTCGTCCATATCGTGAGAAACGAGCACGATCGATTTGCCGCGGGCACGTAGTGTCTCGATATATCCGAAGATCTC
>ONFC01000139.1:0-5362 GCA_900317035.1 uncultured Eubacteriales bacterium | reverse complement strand
AGTCCTGCTGCCGGTTCATCGAGAATAAGGACATCCGGATCCATCGCCAGGATCCCGGCAAATGCGACTCTCCGCTTCTGTCCGCCGGACAGTTCGAAAGGAGATCTCTTTAAGATATCTTC
Source organism: uncultured Eubacteriales bacterium (assembly GCA_900317035.1). Taxonomy (GTDB): domain Bacteria; phylum Bacillota; class Clostridia; order Saccharofermentanales; family Saccharofermentanaceae; genus Scatonaster. The sequence continues at coordinate 5,240 of ONFC01000139.1, read as the reverse complement.
CGTAAGTCCTACCAGCGGCAGTGCTTCTTTTGTCAGTCTCTTACAGGTCTCTTCGTCGTAGCCCATCTTCTTCGGCCCGAACTGGATATCCTTCTCGACCGTTTCTTCGAAGAGCTGATATTCCGGGTACTGGAACAGAAGTCCCACGTGCCGGCGGATCATCTTGATCTCCTTATTCTTGTCTGTAGAGAGATACTTCTTATCTTCCTCGTTCCAGACTTCCACGGATCCTTCGAGCGGACGGAGAATACCGTTCAGATGCGAGATCAGAGTCGTCTTTCCGGATCCGCTGTGTCCGATGACCGTGACGATCTCACCTTTTCTTACATCAAAAGAGACATTTGAGAGTGCGTTTTTTTCTTTCTTTTCATATCTGTGGGAAAGATTGCTGACGCGGAGAACGACCTGTTCCGATACTTCACGGGCAGGCTTTTCTTCACGCTTTTCCGGATCCGCTTTCTTCGTTTTTACGATCTCGCAGATCTTTTTGACTGCATTTTCTTCCGAGGTAAAATCACTCTGCTCCGGTGTTACGCCGCAGAGTCTTGCGACCTCGCACAGCAGTTCCGCCCATTTCGGGAGCTCAAGTCCCAGGGAACGGATCGTCTCCACCTGGGAGAAGACTTCCGACGGAGTGCCGCTCAGGCGCATCTTTCCCTTTTCAAGTACGATCACGCGCTCCGCCAGATAGGCTTCGTGCATATCGTGGGTGATGTGGATGACCGTGATCTTCTTGTCCTGGCGCATTCTTCGTACCAGATGCAGGAACTCGTCTCTGGCCTTCGGATCGAGCATGGATGTACTCTCATCGAGGATCAGGAGCTGCGGTTCCATCGCCAGTACGCCGGCGATCGCCAGTTTCTGCTTCTGTCCGCCGGAAAGTGAGGACGGCTGTTTCTCCGCCTTTTCCAGAAGACCGACATAGCCCAGTGCTTTTTCCACACGCTGCGCAAGTTCCGGAAGCGGCACGGAGAGATTCTCCGGTCCGAAGGCCACGTCCTCTTCGACCGTCGTTCCGACGATCTGATTGTCCGGATTCTGGAACACCATACCGCAGTGTGAGCGGATCTTCCAGAAGTTTTCATCCTTTGCGGCATCCAGTTCAAATACGGAAAGTTTTCCCTTATCGGGGACCTCGAGAAGATTGATCATCTTCGCGAGCGTGGATTTTCCGGAGCCGTTTCTGCCTAGGATGGCGAGATATCCGCCTTTTTCAACAGATAGAGAAACATGGTCCACCGCCACGACATTGTGTCCGGAATTCGTCGCGTAAGAAAACAGAATATCTTCTGCCTGTACCGCCTGTTTGTATTCCGCAATGTCTCTTGAATTGGGATCCATGCTTCGTTCATCTCCGATTTATTTAGAATAGAGAAAGTGACGGAAGGGAACCTGCCCATCCGTCACCTTAAATCATCTCAAGATTTACTTGGGCTTCTTACTCAGCGAATGTGAGGAGAGCCATCTCAGAAGCGTCACCGCGGCGAGCGCCGAGCTTCACGATCTTGGTGTAACCACCCTTATGGTTGATGAGAGCCGGTGCGATCTCATCATAGAGGATGTTTACCGGGTCAACTGCGTGACCTTCAGCATCGTGGCTCTTTCTGAGCCAGTAAGCAGCGTTCTTTCTTGCTGCGAGACGGGAAGGAGCATCAACCTGAACAGTCTTCTTAGAGACTTCACGGTCAACGACCTCGTACTTCTTGCCGTTCTTGGAAGTCTTGGAAACCAGGACCTTCATGCCCTTGCTGTCAAGCTTAGCTGTGGAAACAGTAACTTCCTTTGTTGTGAAGTTATCCTTTTCACGAATGGCATCTGCGATCAGCTTATCCATGATCTTAGAAACTTCCTTGGCACGTGCCAGTGTTGTTACCACGTGCTTTCTATTCTCGGAAAGTGCCTTTCCGTCTTCTTTTACCGGGCAAACAACAAGGGATGTTGCCAGATTTCTTAAAATTGCAATACGCTGATTGCTAACTCTTCCTAATTTTCTGTAACCTGCCATGGGTTAATACCTCCTGTATATTTCAAATATCCTAGCGTGCCCGCGAGCCGCTATTTAGTCCTCGACATCTGCGAGAGACAGATCCATATCCTCGAGCTTCTGGATAACTTCTTCCAGAGACTTCTTACCGAGGTTACGGACTTTCATCATTTCATCCTCAGACTTAGCAACGAGATCACCGATCGTGTTGATACCTGCTCTCTTGAGGCAGTTATATGTACGAACGGAGAAGTCGAGGTCTTCGATGACGATGTCATGTGTGGAATTCTTGCTGGAGCTGTCATCCGAATCACGGAAGCTCGGTCCGTTGGTCACATCTGTAAGAGCTGTGAACAGACCCAGGTGCTCACGAAGAATTGCTGCTGCGGAAGAAAGAGCTTCATCAACCTTGATGGTAGAATCTGTCCAGACTTCCAGAGTCAGGCTGTCAAAGTCGGTACGCTCACCGACACGTGTGTTCTCGATTCTGTAGTTCGCCTTCTTTACCGGAGTAAAGATGGAGTCGATAGCGATAACACCGATCGTCTGTGTAGCCGGCTTATTCTGATCGGCCGTTGCATAGCCGCGGCCCTTGCTGATCGTAAGCTCGATGAAGAGACGACCTGCACCGTTCATTGTCGCGATGACATGATCCGGATTCATGATCTCAACTTCTTCATCATGAACGATATCGCCTGCTGTAACCACACCGGTCTTGCCTTCATCCATGCTGATGTAGACAGTCTTCGGTGTATCTGTGTGAAGCTTAGCACGGATGCCCTTGACGTTGAGGATGATCTCTGTCATATCCTCGATAACGCCCGGGATCGTGGAAAACTCATGATATACACCCTCGACGCGGATGGATGTTACAGCTGCACCAGACAAGGAAGACAGAAGTACACGACGAAGGGAGTTTCCGAGGGTCGTACCGTAGCCGCGCTCGAGAGGAGCGATGACGTACTTGCCATAGGAGCTGTCTTCGTTTACTTCTACGCACTCAATTGTTGGTTTCATGATTTCAATCATATTTATCCTCCTAGCTTTTTATGCAAAGCGAAAGGTTCCGATTACTTCGAGTACAACTCGACGATCAGCGTCTCCTTAACCTCGAGATCAACATCCTCACGTGCCGGCTCTCTTACGATAGAACCAGTCAGTGTCTCTTCATTGAAGGACAGCCAGGCCGGTACCGGACGGTTGTTGGAAAGTGTCTCGAACTTCGGGGACTTTCTCGATGTTTCCTTTACAGCAATTGTGTCACCTGTCTTCAGTGTCATAGAAGGAATGTTTGCCTTCTTGCCGTTTACTGTGAAGTGACCGTGTGTAACGAGCTGACGAGCTTCATTTCTGGAAGAAGCCAGACCGAGACGATATACGACATTGTCGAAACGGAGTTCGAGGAGCTCAAGGAGCTTCTCACCGGTCTTACCCTGCTTACGCTCAGCGCGTGCATAGGTAAGTCTGAACTGCTTCTCGAGTACGCCGTAGAAACGCTTTGTCTTCTGCTTCTCACGAAGCTGTACACCATATTCTGAAATCTTTTTTCTGCCCTGACCATGCTGACCCGGAGCTGCGCTCTTCTTTGCAAGTGCACACTTCGCGGAATAGCATCTCTCACCCTTGAGGAAGAGCTTGTCTCCTTCTCTGCGGCAGAGACGGCAGGTTCCTTCTGTATATCTAGCCATTCTCTATACCTCCGAACTCAGACTCTTCTTCTCTTAGGCGGTCTGCAACCATTGTGCGGAACCGGAGTAACGTCTTTGATCATGGTTACTTCAAGTCCTGCTGTCTGCAAAGCACGGATCGCAGATTCACGACCCGGTCCAGGTCCCTTAACGTAAACCTCAACGGTACGCATACCGTGATCAGCTGCCTTCTTACCAGCATCTTCAGATGCCATCTGAGCAGCGAACGGTGTACCCTTACGGGAACCCTTCATGCCCATCTCACCGGCGGAAGCCCAGGAGATTGCATTACCCTGCATATCAGTAATAGTAACGATTGTGTTGTTGAATGTAGCGTGAATATGTGCCTGACCTTTGTCAATATTCTTACGCTCTCTTCTCTTCGGTCTTGCGGCCGTTTTCTTAACTGCTTTTGCTGCCATGGGTTCGCCTCCTTACTTCTTCTTACCAGCGATCGTACGCTTCGGTCCCTTACGGGTACGAGCATTCGTCTTGGTGCGCTGGCCACGAACAGGCAGACCCATTCTGTGACGGCGGCCGCGATAGCATCCGATTTCTGTCAATCTCTTGATGTTCAGGGAAACTTCTCTTCTCAGGTCACCCTCAACGTTGTAATTGTTCTCGATCTGATCACGAATCTTAGCGATGTCATCCTCAGAAAGATCCTTGACACGTGTGTCAGGATTGATCTGGGTCTCTTTAAGAATACGATCAGAACTTGTCTTACCAATGCCATAAATGTACGTAAGAGCGATTTCTACTCTTTTGTCATTCGGCAAATCTACACCGGCAATACGAGCCATTCTGTGTACCTCCATGAATGAATCAATAAATGTTTTGTTTCGTATATATATGACATGCTGATGCTAAGATCCTCTTTTCGTAAAAAGAGGCAGCCGCCTTGGCATATGGTGCATGTAATATCCTAACTAAACTGACTGTCCTGTTTTCTGCAGACAATGACGAGGCCTGCAAACAGAAGATTAACCCTGCTTCTGCTTGTGCTTAGGATCGGAGCAGATGATCATCACGCGTCCGTTGCGACGAATGACTTTGCACTTCTCGCACATGGGTTTAACTGATGGTCTAACTTTCATGACGCAAACCTCCCTGTCTACTAAAAAAACAATACAAAACTAACATACGCTATGCGCGCACGCTAAAATATTATACCAAAAACTCTTGGCGATGCAAGAGGTTTTTAGATTATTTCAGACGATTTTTTTATTCTCCCTGCGTATCGGGCAGGAAGCACATTTCCTGCCTCTTATTTCGCACGCCAGGTGATGCGGCCGCGGGACAGATCATACGGAGAAAGCTCCATAGTAACTCTATCTCCCGGCAGGATCTTGATGTAGTTCTGACGCAGCTTACCGGAAATGTGAGCCAGTACGATATGACCGTTCTCCAGTCTTACCTTAAATGTGGCATTCGGCAGTGCATCATCAACGATGCCTTCAACTTCGATTACATCCTCTTTAGACATTCTTTCCCTCCGTTAATGTAATGATTTCTGGTCCGTTTTCTGTAACGATGATCGTATTTTCATAATGTGCCGCGTACTTTCT
>ONFC01000070.1 GCA_900317035.1 uncultured Eubacteriales bacterium | reverse complement strand
TCCATACCGACGAGCTTAACGATCTCTTCGAGTTCTGCCTCTTCCTGAAGGATGAGCATCATTCTCGCACGGTTGCTGTTCCACTCCGGAGAAACATTCTCTTCGAACCAGGAAGCCAGGGAATCCGTGTAGAGCGAATAACTTGTCAGCCAGTTGATGGCAGGGAAGTGACGCTTATACGCAAGACCTGCATCCAGACCCCAGAATACCTTAACGATACGGAGTGTTGCCTGGGATACCGGCTCGGAAATATCACCACCCGGAGGAGATACGGCGCCGATCGCGGAGAGGGAGCCCTCCAGGCCTTCGGAACCGAGTGTCGTTACACGGCCGGCACGCTCATAGAACTGCGCCAGACGGGAACCGAGGTATGCCGGGTAACCTTCTTCACCAGGCATCTCTTCGAGTCGTCCGGACATCTCACGGAGCGCCTCTGCCCAACGGGAAGTGGAGTCCGCCATAAGAGCTACGGAGTAGCCCATGTCACGGAAATATTCAGCGATCGTGATACCTGTATAGATGGAAGCCTCACGGGCGGCAACCGGCATATCCGAGGTGTTCGCGATAAGCACGGTACGCTTCATCAGGCTCTCACCGGTGTACGGGTCGATGAGTTCCGGGAACTCATTCAGTACGTCGGTCATCTCGTTACCACGCTCACCGCAGCCGATATAAACGACGATATCAGCCTGTGCCCACTTCGCGAGCTGATGCTGGGTAACTGTCTTTCCTGATCCGAAAGGACCCGGGATCGCTGCGACACCGCCTTTGGCGATCGGGAACATGCAGTCGATGACACGCTGTCCTGTAACGAGCGGCATCGTCGGAGCATGCTTCTTGGCATACGGACGGCTTATTCTTACCGGCCAGCGCTGATAGAGCATCAGGTCGATCTCTTCGCCGTTTTCGGTCTTCAGTTTTCCGACAGGCTCTTCGAGCTTATAGTCGCCGCTGCTGATCGATACGATCGTACCGCTTACCTGCGGCGGGATAAGGATCTTATGTTTAACAGTTTCGCTTTCCTGAACAAAGCCGATGGAGTCGCCGCCGATCACTTTGTCGCCGGCTTTCTTTTCCGCTTCGAATTTCCAGACTGCGTCACGGGAGAGGGAAGGAACCTCGATACCGCGCGAGAGGTTATTGCCGATCATTTCCATGATGGATTCCAGAGGTCTCTGGATACCGTCGAAGATACCGCCGATCAGGCCGGGACCGAGTTCTACGGAGAGAGGAGCACCTGTAGATTCTACAGGCTCGCCGGCCTTAAGACCTGCCGTTTCCTCGTACACCTGGATGGAAGCGCGGTCACCATGCATCTCGATGATCTCTCCGATCAGGCGCTCGTTACTAACACGCACAACGTCGAAAAGGTTGGCATCACGCATTCCTTCTGCAATTACCAGTGGTCCGGAGACCTTCACGATCGACCCTTTGCTCATTTTGCTTACTCCTTTAAACGTTACTTACTGTTCTTTTAATATGTCAGATCCGACCGCTTTCTCCACAGACTTGGAGATCGCCTTCATGCCCATGCCTTCGTTTCCGGTAACTCCCGGGATCGGAAGGATGACAGGCAGAGGCCGGTCGCTGTATTTATCGATTTCTGTTTCCAGAGTCTGGGCTAAAGACTCTGTGATAAGGATCACGGCATAGTCGCCCTCGGCCAGGTTGTGAAGTGTCGTAGCCGGGTTATCCATACGGTCGAGCGGAAAGATATCCAGACCGATGGAGGCAAAGCCGTATATACTGTCACGATCGCCCATAGCGGCAATTTTCTTACTCATACAGCCTCCTTGCTCTTGTGGCTACTACATCTACCGGCAGTCCGTTCTGCTTGGCAGAAAGGATGATCCTTGCATTCTTTATTTCCGCTTCCTTGCCCAGGTAGAAGCCGATCATCGGCTCCGGTCCCAGAGGACTGTTTTTGTAAGGGATAAGAAGGGAGATCATCTTATCATCGACCCATTTCTCGAATTCCGACGGGGAGGAGGACAAATATTTCGTCCCCGAACTATAGGACGTCGTAGAAAGATAGGTCATCAGTTCTTCCATCTTATTCTCGGCTCCGGCACAGGCGATGAGCTTATCCCGGGAGATCGAGGTGTTCCCTGTGGAAAGTGCTTTTTCCAAGAAAGCACCGTCCTTTCCGGTCTTGATGGCACGGAAAGCGGCCTTGATATTGGCGGTTGCCGTAAAGATCTCAATTTCTTCCTTCATAAGATCGATGCCGCTTGCATGCGCCGAGCGGGTAAGCTCGGAAAGACAGCAGTTGTCGATCATGACATCCGCCATCTGACCGTCGCCGGTACGGACGAGCAGGTCATACACATCTGCCGCCAGTTTGGCAAACGGGGAGGGAAGTTTAGCGAACTCATGCGATTCGATCGCCTCCTTCATGAGCGTGCGATCGACCGTAGAGGGTCCGATAAAATGGAGATCCACATCAAAGTCACTCAGCAGGCACTTGATGCCGGCCTTGAGATTATGAAAGTCGTTTCGGAGGATCAGGGCGTGGAAGACCTTCGGATCCGGAGCGGACTCCAGTATCCATCCCCAGGCACGGGCAAGCTCCATATCGAGGATCTTACCGATGTCCCTGGTGTCTTCAGGCATGCTCCAGCCGTGATCCGAGAGCACTGCTACCGCCGCTTCATACGAAGGGGCGGACAGGAGCTTATCCAGGTCGTGTTTACGAAGAAAAGACTTCTCGTAAACATTCGCGCCGGACACGGCAAATGCATATTTGCTATCACTTACACCCATGAACCTTTAAAGTTCCTTTCCATTTACTTTGAAAAAAGCACCCGGTTGATCTCGTCACGGATCTCTTCCTTGCGGTCGGCAACCAGCGCATCCAGCGTCCCGTTATACTCGCATTCCCCGCAGATGAGGATGCATCCGGTATCAAAAGACCCGGCGTTTTCGGACAGCGTGATCGTGGAACCGGTCGCCTTCGACAGCTCAGAAAGGAAATCTGCCGGAAGCTCCGCTTTATCCTTGCTGCTTAAGACCAGGACACCGTCCTCGCCTTCGCTGTTCTTGGTGACGAAATTTCTGATCATATCCAGATGGTCAGAAACAGGCAGTGCGCGGATCCGCTTCTTGGCTTCTTCCACGATCTCATCGATCATGGCGACGCGCTCGGAAAGAAGACGCCGCTGCGACTTCGTATTCTGAGTCGCACGGTTCTGTCTGGCCTGCGCATCGATCACAGCCTGCGCTTCAGAGAGCATCTTTGCCTCTTCTTCCTTGGCCTGATCCTTCTTCTTCGCGATCAGCTTTTCAGCATCGCTTTCGGCACGGGCCACGCGGGCATCGGCGCTCTCTCTAGCTTCTGTTAAGATCCGCTCGATGATGGAATCTATACCAGCCATACCTGCTCCTTATATTAAAAACCGAGTTTGCTGACGTTCATGACCATCAGAAGAGAGGTAACCAGGCTCAGAAGAGCATAGAGCTCAACGAGGGAAGCGGAGGTAACCGCTTTACCGGAATCCTGAGGTCTCTTGGAGATGAGGTTTACACCTGTCAGAGCTACGCGAGCCTGATACAGAGCGGAAACCAGACCGCCGATAGCCATCGGCAGGCAGGAGATGAAGTACAGAAGGCCGGTGGAAAGTGTCGTAACAGGTTTTCCGCCGAGGATACCGATCTGCGTCAGTGTCAGGATGGCGATAACGAGTCCGTACAGTCCCTGAGAACCCGGAAGAAGCATGAGGATCAGAAGCTTACTGAACTTGCTGGAATCCTCCGCGATAACCGGAGAAGAAGCCTCCGCTACCATACCTACACCCTTGGACGAGCCGAAACAATTCGTCGTAACTGCCAGTCCTGCTCCGAATAATGCCAGTAACATACCCCAATTCATTTAATTGTCCTCCTTAATTTTGAAGTGTTTGGTGTTACCAGTAAAGGGGTGGAACATCGTTCCGCCGCCTTCGTAGAATTTCGCGAAAAATTCTACATACTGAAGTCTATTAACATGGACATATGCGCCGAGAGCGCTGATGCCCAGATTAATCGCATGGAAGAACAGGAATACCGGGATGAAGATCAGAAGCTTCACCACGCCTGTTCCGAAGAGTGTGCCGATCATGTTGGCAACACTGCCGATGATACCCGTAACGAGGCCCAGGGCCATGAGACGGGAATACGAGAGAAGGTCACTGAAATAACCGGTGACGCCGTAGATCTTACCGACACCGCCGATCACCTTGCCGATACCCTTGGCTTTTCTGCCGCCGGTAAGGATCAGGCCGGCCACTCCGGCAATTGCTATATATTTACCGATGTTTGCGATAAGCTCGGAATTGATGATCTCGACCGGAGCCATCATCGGTGCGACCATCGGGAACAGGAAGACCGCAAGACCGGCAAAGGTCAGGATCCAGAAGCCCGAATCACAGATCGCATCGCCCTTCTCGCCGTTTTTCCAGGACTTGTACATATTGGCCGAAAGACCCAGACAGATATGGATGAATCCTAAGATAAAGCTCAGGATCAGGAGCTTCATCGGGTCATCACTCGGGTCGAACCACAGAGGCGGAAGCCATCTGGAGCCGTCGAAGAATCCCTCGGAGACGGCACCGACGAGATCGCCGAAGAAGCTGCCGTACATGATTCCCCAGAAGATGGTGGCCAGACCGCAGTAGAAGAACTTCATCATATTCTTCTTTGCGTTGCCTTCCGGCTTTCTCTTCTTAAGAACAAAGAGCGTTCCGAGGCAGAGAAGAATACCGTAACCTGCATCGGAGAGCATCATACCGAAGAAGAAATAGTAGAAGAACGCCATGACCGGATTCGGGTCGATATCTCCCTTGGCCGGTGCGCTGTAGGATTCCACGATATCTTCCACAGGCGAAACGAACGGGCCGTTTTTAAACTTCGCCGGGACTTCTTCGTCCGGGAGCGGGTCACGGCTTTCGAAGACCAGATCAAATTTCGATGTTAACCTTTTTTCTACCTTTTCGAGATCCTCCGCTGCGACAAAACCGTCAAGGATGAACGTTTTCTTGGAAAAGAGCAGCTGGCCGAGCATCTTATACTTTTCCTGACGAGTAATCAGATAATCTGAGAGAAAATACATATCATCGAGATATTTTGTATATTCGGAGAGTTTCTCACGAGACGCAGCGATCGTATCTGTCGCTTCCTGGATACGATTCTTAAGTCTCGTGATACGGACCTCCGGCGGATGTTTGGTCGGATCGGAAGGAGAGATGAAGGACATACGGCGGAGTGTCGCCATTACGTCTTCATAATCCTTCTTATGTGTCATGATGCACATGCAGGTCTGATCGCCTGCAGAGTAAACAACTTCGGTATAAAGCGGCGGGATCACCAGTTCTTCGGTCTTGAGGCTGCCGCCCTTAAGCGCCGCTTCGGATTCTTTCATCGAGGAGTACTGTGCACAGAAAGCCTCGTAGAAAGTATCTTCGTTATATGGTTCGGAGAACTGTCCGACGATGCAGGAGGTCTTCTGGGATCCGGTGTACTGCATCGGAATATCCAGTTTCTCCCACGGAAGAACTGCATCGAGCTGATGCTGGGTATGTGTGCGGACGGTCGTCTCCGAAGCGATCTTACGGTCGAGCGCTTCGATGTCATAGACGATCTTCATGGTCTCGTCATTTTTACCCATCCGCTGATTAAATTCTTCTTCGGAAAGTTCTTTTCTTCCGGCAAATCCGGACAGGAACGGCTTCTTCTCGGTGGAATAATCTTCTACAAGAGAGATGGCATGCGCCACAGTCTGGGCATTTTTCTCCAGCTGGGCAAGGCTCTTCGCTGTCGGGAAGAGGGAGAGGTCATCGGTCACATCCGAGGGGTCCCGCTCGGTGACATCCACGGTGCCGAGGCGCTGCAGCTGTTCGACGATCTTCTGAGCGTCTTCCTGCATCGCGATGATCTCTATATGCTTCATGGGAAGTATAGCCATAGACTGTCAGTTCCTTCCCATCAGTATGTTCATAGTTGCGGTGATAGCTGCTTCGCGGCGGGGCTCGGCATCATCACGGAGTTTCTCTGCGGCTTTTTCCGCAGCGGAATCACTCGCGGAATTCTCATCGGAACCGTCTGACTTATGTTTCTCATACAGATCGGCTACGTGCTTCCTGGCGGCGGAAAGTGCGTCCTGATATTCTTTCTGGGCCTGTTTCTGTGCATTTGCGAGGATCTCATCCGCCTTGACTCGTGCTTCGTGCTCGAATCCGGCGGCCTTCTTTTCCGCTTCGACAATGCGATTCACCTGCTCTGATGCCATAGATGCTTCCTTTCCGAAAACCCAATTTTCCACATATAAATCATTGTTCCTATTTTCACATAGGAATACATAGAAATCAAGAATAAATTTGTGCAAGATGTTCAAAATCCTCACAACAGTTTTCATTGTACTGCCAGCCGGGGAAAACCGATATAGTCAAAACGACACAAATGACTGAAAGTAAACATATTCTGAGAAAAGAATATGCTAGAATGACCGCAGAATTTAACATTTCTTTATAAATGCTTTGCGATTGGTTGGGGATTTATTCCTAAAATGAAATCAGGCAAGAAGAAATGGCGTGCCCGGCGGGAACATGAAAGCCGGGCACTTCTATGGAAATAGAGAGTATTATCTGGAGGAAAAAATCATGCTGGTAATCGAACATCTGACGAAAACATACCCGGGAGGAAAAGTCGGCGTGGACGACCTGTCACTGGAGGTAAAGGCGGGAGAGATATACGGCTTTATCGGACATAACGGCGCCGGTAAGACGACGACCATCAAGGCGATCGCCGGTCTTCACGACTTTGAGCAGGGATCGATCACGATCGACGGGATCTCTATTAAAGAAGATCCGCTCAAGGCCAAGAGCATCCTCGCATATATCCCGGATAATCCGGAACTTTACGATAACCTTTCCGGACTTCAGTTCCTGAATTTCATCGGAGATATTTTCCGTGTGCCGAAAGAGGTGAGAAAAGAGCGTATCGAGAAGTACGCGGCTGACCTGGAGCTCCTTGGTGCACTGAATAATCAGATCGCGTCCTACTCTCATGGTATGAAGCAGAAACTGGCGATCATCGCTGCGTTCCTCCACTCCCCGAAACTCCTGATCATGGACGAGCCTTTTGTCGGACTCGATCCGAAGGCGGCATTTATCGTCAAGAAGATGATGCGTGAGTTCTGCGATAACGGCAATGCGATCTTCTTTTCCACCCATGTTCTCGAGGTGGCAGAGAAACTCTGCGACAAGATCGCGATCATCAAGAACGGTCACCTGATCGCTTCCGGCACGATGGAAGAAGTGAAGGGCGATGCTTCTCTCGAAGAAGTCTTCCTGGAACTGACAGAGGAGGCCTGATACATGCGTACGTTATTTATTTTGCTGCGCACGGAGTTTCTCTCCCTGGTCAACAGCATGAATAGAAAAGGAAAGACACCGTTCATCGTCGCGGCGATCGGACTTGCGATCCTGGGACTTTTTATGATCGCCATGTTCGGATTTATGGGCGCGGCGACCGCGGATATACTGGTGGGCAAGGACCTGCCCGAGTTTGCGATCTTTGTTTCTCTTTCCCTGAGTATGGTCATCGCGCTGATGTTCGGCGTAATGAACTCGACAAGAGATGCCAGATCAAGTGATACCGATATGCTTCTTTCGATGCCGATCCCGAAGTCGAGCATCGTTGTGTCCAAGCTTCTCGGTATGTATCTTCTCGATGTGCTCTGCGCGGCGGTCATGATCCTGCCGAGTACAGCTATCGTCTGCCTGCGTGGCCCCGGTTCCGCAGCACTCTTTCTGAGATCTGTGCTGATCGTGTTCCTCGTTCCGGCGCTCCCGCTCTTTATATCGCTTCTTATCGGTTCTTTTATTTCTTTCCTTAGAAAAGCAACCAAATTCGGTCAGCTCGCAGCGACTTTCTTGTCCTTTGCCGTGCTTATGGTCTATATGATCGTGGTCCCGAATCTTTCCAGCTATGCGGAGAAACTGGATATCACTCCGGCAGAGGCACTTAGTAAGATGAAGAAGATCCCACCGTTTTACTGGATCACGGAGGCGGTCTTTAGCGGGGATATGCTGTGCTTCCTTCTGACGCTTCTGATCACGCTGGTCCCGATGGTGCTGGCAGTATATATTCATGCCAGAGGCCTGAACGGCGTGGACTTCCATGCGGATAATTCAAAAAAAGCACGCACGTATAAGTTCTCTTCTCCGAGAAAAGCGGTCATCTCCATGGAGTTTAGAAGATACTTTTCCTCTATGAACTACATCATGAACACGCTGATCGGATCTCTCTTCATGGTTGCGGCGACGGTCTTCCTTCTGATCAAGGGAATGCCGACGATCTCTGTCCATGAAACTGTCGAGATGGGAGAGAAAACGGTCGATATCGCGTCAAAGTTTTCCGGCGCCGCATGGGCGCTGGTGTGGGCGATCCTGATCAACTTCTTTGCGTCGATCACTTATACCACGCCGCCGTCCGTCTCTCTGGAAGGAAAGAGGATCTGGCTGAATAAGTCACTCCCGATCAGCACGAAAGATATCCTTCTTTCGAAACTCGTGGTAAGTGTCATGATCTTCCAGCCGGTCTCGATCCTCTGCAGTATCGTTCTTTCGATCATTTCCGGATGCGGGATCGCAGGCTGCATCGCACTGATCGTGCTGACGTCACTGTCCCATCTGCTGTTCTCGATGATCGGCCTGATCTTCGGTCTGATATTCGTCCGTCTGGACTGGACCAATGAGGCGCAGGTCATCAAGAGCGGCATGGCGCTGATCCTGACTATGATCATCAATTTCTTTCTCGCACTTCTCCTGTCTATCGGACTTGGAGTTGGCATCCTTATCGGCGGTAACGTGGCGATCTTCGGAGCATTCGCGGGAGAAATCATCCTCGTCGGAGGACTTTGCCTCGGCGCATATGCTATAATTACTCACTACGGGGTGAGAAAATATGAATCGCTGAACGGCTGATTCTTCTTGGAAAAGCACCTGGACGTGATACATATGGCGATCATGTCCCATATCGCCCCCATAAAGGAGTACTAGATGGACCTTTTTCGTCGGGCACAGGAACCGGAGAACCGGGAGCTAACCTGGATCAAACCATTCGATAACCGGATGGATGAGATCCTGCGGCTCAAGGAGAAATCGGAGACCTGTCCCAAGGAGATGAAAAAGGTCTTTCTGACGGCATGGGCGGAACTGGCATCACAGGTGAAGCTTCACCAGAAGGTCGCATCCGGGATCGTGAAGTCCGGTCTTCCCTTATCCGTATACTATAATGTCACGCTGAAAACAGATATGTCTTCCGGAACGATCGATTTTCTGATCATCTCCGACGAGCTGATCGTGGTAGTGCTTTTTAAGACGAAAGAGCATATCGAGTGGGACCGCTATGACACAAGATTTGCAAAACTTCCGGAGATGAAAGAAGTGATCGCAGCCGAGGAGACGGCCTGCATGCTCGCCGACTGGCTTTCCGTGAACCGCGCTCTCTCGTCAAAAGAACTGGCGCGCGTGGTTCCGGTGCTCATCGATGAAGATCAGGACGAGCTCAGCGCCAGCGCACATCCGATCGAGAGAAGTGAAGTATTTACAGGCATCAGCAAGGCCCTGGAAGTTAAGCCGGATGTCTTTGAAAAATGGCTTCTTGAGAACTGCGAAGAATCTGAATTCCCTGTCTTTATCGGCCAGCGTCTGCGCAAGATCACGGATGCGATAGATCAAGCGGTCATCTGAAAACTTCACAATTCCCATAAAACAAAAAAAGAGCAGAAATATAGCAAAATACAGGGTTTCAGGGGTCGTTGTTTACAAAACGGTCATAAAAAAGACGTAATAAAGCCTGTTTGTTTTCTTGATTTCAATAAATTATTCATTTGTTCCCTGCATAATGTAACCATAAGGTCGAGACAAGGAGACCGTAATTCCTACAAGGGGGACAAGAGGATGACTCAGTATCTAGTAACCGGTGCCACCGGACAAATCGGCAACACCATCGTGAGAATGCTGCTGGATAATAATAAGCCTGTGCGCGTTCTCGTACACCCTGAAGAGGATACGACTCCTCTGGCAGGGCTTCCCGTAGAAGTAAAATATGGCGACATCCTGGTAAAGGATTCCCTGAAAGATTTCTTTGATCTGGAAGATCCGCGTGATGCGATCCTGATCCATGCACATGAGAGAAACGTGATCTCCGAGAAGCAGGATCTGATGGTTCGAAAAGTAAACGTGCACGGCACGATGAACATCAC
>ONFC01000192.1 GCA_900317035.1 uncultured Eubacteriales bacterium | reverse complement strand
CCGCTGGTGTGCCAGAAGTCGCCGAAGAAGATACGGTCTTCGTTGACCTCGATCCCGTGCTCACGGAGCGCATCTTTATACGCATTGACACGCTGGATCGAGTGCGGATGCCAGGATTTTCCTGCAAGAAAAGCGATATCCCGCATGCCGTGCTTCTCTATAAGATGCGAGATGACGGCTTTTTCCGGAGCATAGTTATCGATATGGATGGAAGGATAATACTTGCTTTCTTTATCTACGAAAAGCACTGGTCCTTTATAGTTCGCGCGAAGGTCCTGCTCGATACGCTCCACCGCTCCCTCGGTCTGGATGGTATCCGCCATCACGACCACGGCATCAAACTTATCGTAGGACACCAGGCCGAAGATCGACGTCTCACCGATACAGCGCGCCGGACTGTTCTGGTACTTGATGTACATCGCAAACATGCATACGTCGTAATCCCTGGCAAAAGCCTCCTTCAGGAAACCCTTGAGGAACCGCTCGTGGTAGTATTCTTCGGGCTGGCCGAGCAGCACCGCGATCCTTTTTCTACACATGTTTGACATATATATATTTTAGTTCTAATTATTCTGAATCGCAATTTTTTCAGACAACTATTCACAAATACTTTTCACTATTGACAAGTTTATTGCCGAGTGGGATAATCATCACGATGATATCAATTTGATATCAGTTTGCATCAAACAGATTAGTGGCGCGGCAAGTGCTTTTCGAAAGGGAGCGGAAAGATAAGCGTCACATGAAAGGATGAAAAGACTATGAAAAACATGAACATTCAAGAGAAAGAATTAAAAGGCAGAAAGATCGGCGGACTGGTCCTGTTCCTGACGATCGTCCTCACGGTCGCCGCGATTGCCGGCATGATCCTCTGTGGAGTAAACGGAGGCGAAGATGGCCCGACACCGCCATGGCTCTTCATCCTCTGCATCGTATATCTGTGCATCGGATGGATCCCGCTTCTGGGTCTTAAGGTCTTAAAGCCGAACGAAGCACTCGTTCTTACCCTCTTCGGTAAATATGTCGGCACCCTGAAGGGCGACGGTTTCTTCTATGTAAACCCCTTCTGCACCGCATTTAACCCGGCAGCCGGCACCAAGCTCGGACAGAGCGGCGATGTTACACCGAAAAGCTCTTCCATCCTCGCTGCCGCAGCTGCAGCCAGCACAGGAACTTCTGCAGCTACCACCATGGAGATGGTCTCCCGTAAGATCTCTCTGAAGGTCATGACGCTTTCCAACAGCAAGCAGAAAGTCAACGACGTTCTCGGCAACCCGGTAGAGATCGCTGTCGCAGTTATGTGGAAGGTCTCCGATACCGCAAAGGCAGTATTTAACGTAGATAACTTTAAGGAGTATCTGTCACTTCAGTGCGATACCGCAGTAAGAAATGTCGTTAAGGTCTATCCTTACGATGTAACTGATAACGTTGATACCACCGGTGACGGCGAGGCGGATGACGGTTCCCTCAGAGGTTCCACCGAGATCGTTGCCAACCGTATCAAGGAAGAGATCCAGAGCAAGGTCACTGACGCAGGTCTCGAGATCGTTGATGCGCGTATCACCTATCTCGCTTATGCACCGGAGATCGCCGCTGCAATGCTTCAGAGACAGCAGGCTTCCGCGATCGTAGATGCAAGAAAGCTCATTGTAGACGGTGCAGTCGGCATGGTCGAGATGGCTCTGGAGAGATTGTCCGAGAAAAACACAGTCGAGCTGGACGAGGAGCGCAAGGCGGCAATGGTTTCTAACCTCCTGGTCGTACTGTGCGGCAATAAGGAAGCCCAGCCGGTAGTAAACTCCGGCAGCCTCTACTGATTCACGGGAGACAGGCGTTATGGCTGAAAAGAAACAAGTCCCGCTCCGGCTTTCGGCGCAGCTGTATGACGCCATCGCCGCGTGGGCCGAGGACGACTTCCGTTCCGTCAACGGACAGATCGAATATCTTCTGACCGAGTGTGTCAGGCAGAGAAAAAAGAATGGAAAATACGTGTCTGACGAGCTGGATAAGCCGCTCGATATCGACATCAAGTAACAGAACGTATTCTATACTCTGTTCAAAACAAACAAAGAGACCATCCGCCGGGATGGTCTCTTTTCTTATACTGGCGAGTTCTTTTCCCGAAGATGCGTATAAGCTATAATGGGTAAAAAGCACCAAGGGAGGCGCCTATGGATCCGTTCCGAACTTCATTTCCGACTGTTTCGAAAAAGAGAGAGATCACTCTTCCGAATTACGACAGCTGCCTTGTCAATCTGGCAAGCTCCATGCTCGTTCATTTCGGTGCGAAGGCCACGGCACCGACGCTTCCTCTCGCCGATTCTTATCTGGCAAAAGGATATAAGAATGTCGTCGTACTTCTTCTGGATGCCCTGGGTGTTTCCATCTTAGAAAAGCATCTGTCCCCGGACGGTTTCTTCCGCTCCCATCTGGCAGGATCTTTCAGCTCGGTCTTCCCGCCGACGACCGTTGCGGCCACGACCTCTGTAACTTCCGGACTGTTCCCGGATGAACACGTCTGGCTCGGATGGGACTGCTATTTCCCGGAACTTGGGAAGAACGTTACCGTCTATACGAACAGCGATCAGATGGCCGAGGCCGGCGGTCCTTTCAGCATCGAAAAGGAATCCCGTCCCGGTGACTATGACTGCCCTGCCGTCGAAGAGAGACGGCCCGCCGCGGATTTCCATGTCGGCTTCACGTATACACCTTATGAGAGCATAGTTACGAAGATGGAAAAGGCTGGTTCGAAAGCCTACTTCTCTTCCCCCTTTGTCGAACCGAATCCGCAGGATCTCGATGCGATCCTAAAGCGCGTCACCGATCTTTGCAGAGAGCCGGAAAAGAAGTTCATCTACGCCTACTGGAATGAGCCCGACGGCACCATGCATAAGACCGGAACGGTAAGTAAAGAAACACACGAAGTCGTCACTGCCCTTGAAAAGCGCATCGAAGAATTTGCTGAAACTCTTTCCGATACGCTGCTATTTGTCGTTGCCGACCACGGTCATATGGACAGTAA
>ONFC01000212.1 GCA_900317035.1 uncultured Eubacteriales bacterium | reverse complement strand
TCCCGTGTCTTCTCAAGTTCTTCGCGGGCCTTCTGAGCCTTTTTGCGATACTCCTGTGTGCCTGCGGCGAGCTTGTCATTAAAGTCCTTCTCAAAAGCTGCCAGCTTCTTTTTGGTCTGGTCTTCGCTCTGGCGGGCGCTGTTCAGCTGCGCACTGAGCGTCTTGTTCTCTGCCTGAGCCTTGTCGAGTGCTTTCTGTCTGGCAGCAGACTCCGCCTGGGCGGCCTGGAGCTGTCCGGTAAGTTCTTTCCTGGTATTTGCAAGCTGCCCCTGCAGGTTGTCTTTTGTCTGTGCCAGTTCTTTGCGGAACCGTTCGACCGCCTTGTCTGACTCAGCCTTGCTCTTGCGGAGTGCCTCCATCTCTTCGGTGAGCTTTTCCGCACGGCTCTTCTCGGCTCCGAAACGCTTTGCCGCCGTATTTTCGGCCGCTGCCGCCCGCTGAGCCTGATCCCGCAGTCCTGCCGCGTCCGATTCCAGTGTGCTGATCCGGGACGCCGCTTCCCTGGCCTCGCCCTGCATGACATCCAGTTCCTGCAGCGCGCGGTCGCGGTGGGATGTAAGTTCCTGCACCTGGGCCTCCAGCTCCTTGACACGGGTGTTTTTGGCGTTGAAGTCCGCACGGGCAACAAAGTCCTTGCCAATCGCCTGGCAGGCGGCGGCGTCCATGTCCTCCGTGTAGGCATCGCCAATGATTTCCTTGAGCCATAAAAGTTTCATGTTGCGTTACCTCCTGTTATCTGCTTTCCTTGTGTCCGGCCAGTCCCGGTATGGCAGCGCCCCTGTTGGTTTCCGCCGGGGCCCGGCGGTATTTGGGTATGAAAAAAGCACTGGCAGTTCTGCTTTCTATGTCAATGGTCTTAGCGGTTTGCAGCTGCTCAAAATCCGAAGAGACAAAGCGGACAAGAAGATCGACATCTTCGAAGGAGGAGCAGACCGAAGAGAGTTCGGACGAACCTTCGGAAACTTCGTCTGATCCGACGACAGAGTCTTCCGAAGATCCGACTACGGAGACTTCCGCTACGCCGGAAATCAAGCCCTCTGAAAACCTGCACTCTCAGGTCGAGTTGAAGACATACGGATTGGCGGAGCTTATCAACGACGACAATTTCACCCGTGTGGACGGCATCACCTATGAATTCAACCGGATCAGGTTCACCACTGACCAGTTCCCGGAACTCCAAAAGAAAGTCGGTGATTTCTACACTGACCTTGAAACCCGGCTCACAGAGCGTTTTGATGCGCGGGCGGCCAACGGCTATAATTCCGATACATATTACGACGACCAGTGCTATGCAAACACATATATCTACCGGGACGATTCGTATATCTTCTCTTATATAGTCAAGACCCCCGAAGATCTCTCGAGCGATAACGACGGATGTATCTCGCAGGCTTACTGGAGCGAGACAGGCGAAGAGATCTCGCTTTCAGACATCGTCACGAACGACGATATCCTTTCCGAGAAGATCACCTCCCTCGGTCAGAAGTATAATATCCCGGACGAGAACCTGCTTAGGATGAAAGTTGGCGTCCAAAACGGCACCGGAGACTTCGCGCTTACCTATGACGGACTTTATCTTTTCGACGATTATTTGGAACTGAAACTCCCGTTCGACCAGATCGAAGAGGGCGTTGACAGCAAGTTTTTCGGTCATGCTCCGGAGATGTACTTCGTGGACTTCAACCTTGACGGCACGCTGAAGTGGGACATGGACGGCGACGGTACGGCAGAGGATATCATTCTCGAGCCGAAGTTTGAAAATCCGAACGACTCCATTCTCGTCACTTCTGTCGTTATCCATGTAGGCAGCGAAACATGCGAAGTCAAAGAAGGCATCTGGGGCGAGTTTTATCCGCAATACGGTTCTTTCTATCTTATGAAAGCACCGGACGCTTTCTACATCTTTATGTCGGTCGGTATCGATGAAGGCATCGAGGAAGTAGGATACAAATACGAAAACGGCACCTGGACATTTACCGGCAATTGGGAAAACGGAGAATACGATCACCCCTATGACCCGCAGCGGGTGAAGATGAGCAAGTACTTCGGAAATCTGGGAACCAATTACATGTATTCCTATTACGATCTGACCAAAAACGGTCTGCCGGAGCATCTGGGAGAACTGTTCTACTCCTCGGATTATTATCTCATCACTGATAAAGACCTGCACTTCACCATGTACGATGACAACGGAGCAACGCTCGATGATAACTGGAAGGTCTCCGCAAGAACCATCATCCAGGTCCTCTCTTACGATCCCACAGAAAACCTGCTTTACGCCAATGTTTACTCAAGACATGCCGACACCTATGTGCTCGGGTCCATAAAAATGCAGAAGGATCCGTGGACGGTCGATGGTGTTCCTGTCGAAGAGGCATTCCTCGGACTCCGCTACGCCGGCTGACGCGTCATACATATCGCTTGAAAACCGAAGAAGGAGCGGCATTTTGCCACTCCTTCTTTTTCATTTACTATTACT
>ONFC01000076.1 GCA_900317035.1 uncultured Eubacteriales bacterium | reverse complement strand
GCATATACTCCGTCGTAAAGCATGACGGATTTCTGCCAGTTGATATACCAGCCGATCCCGCTGGAGTTACCATTCATCTCGACGGCCATCAGTGTCGCGAAAGAAGACACCGTTCCATAGAAGGCACCGAGGAAAATACTCGGCATCGCCGCCGGGATCGCCACGTGGATGATCTGGTACAGAGTCGAAGCGCCGAGTGTTCTGGACACTTCGAAGTTAACATTATTGATGCTCTGTATACCGGAAGAGGTCATCAGCGTGACCGGGAACCACACCGCAAATGCGATAAGAAATACATTCGCTTCGTGCGTTGTCGGAAATGTGGACAGTGCCAGCGGGATCCACGCTGTCGTCGGGATCGGTCCGATGATCTTCGTGATCGGATTGAGCCAGTATCCCACGACTTTAAAGTAACCGAGCATAAGTCCTGTCAGAAATCCGACACTCGCTCCCCACACGAAGCCCGTTGCCAGAAGTTTCAGCGAATCGCCGACATTTTCCAGAAGGAAGACTCTGCTTTCCACCAGAAGCCCGATAATACGGTCCAACGACGGGAAATACAGCGTCGGCAGCATCGTGGTCTTCGTCGTTACATAATTCAGAAGAAGCAGGAATACGATCACGCCCGTAAGAAATGGGGCTTTATACAGGATCCTCTTTCTGATCTTGTCGTAAAAGAGACCGATCAGGATCTCCAGGAGGATCACTCCTCCGATCACTGCCAGAAGATAGAGGTAATACGGATGATCCATCTTCTTCTGTTTTCCGTTATCTTCGATGTTGTAGTAGGTCAGAACTGAAATTGCTATTGCGATGAAAGGCAATAGCAACTTCAGAACTGTAAAAAGTTTTTTTCTCATGAAAACCTCTTTATCAGTTAATTGTTCACCTCGACAAATGCGCCGTTCTCATATTTATATGAATCCGGGACGCCCTCGAGCCGGGTGAATGCCTTATCAATAAATGCTTTCGGATCTGCCGCCTTCAGTTCACCGATCCTTACGAGTTCCGTCGCCGCATTCTCGATCGTAACTGCCGCGATACTTACGGACGGTCCGTAGTTATAGGATGCCAGGAGCGATGCATTGACCTCGACGTCACCGGAACACTGGTTATGTTCGATCTGGATCCGGGCCGCTTCTTTCGGATTTGCCTGTACAAAAGCACTAGCCTTCAGCATGGCTCTGGTATATGCAGCGGCTGCCTTCGGATTTTCTTTCGCAAGTCTTGTTGTAACGAATGCCATACAGCAGTATTCATTTTGGAACTTCTCATCGGTACTGAGATCGAGAATCTTCTTAAAGCCGTATTCCTGTTCTGCGCTGTAGGCGACCGGATCGTGAAGAGCGACTACATCGACCGCACCGTTTTCCAGTGCCAGCGGAAGATCCGTCAGTCCATATACGACCCACTCGACTTCGAGGTTTTCGGTCGTCACGCCGATACCGTTATCGTAAAGGAGTCTCTTCAGGGCAATGACCGAGGAATCTCCGATACCCGGAACACCGATCTTCTTTCCCTTCAGGTCGGCGATGGAATTGATCCCCGAACCTTCTTTTACATAATACTTCGTACATCCTGTATGAAGTCCCGCGGTAAATGTGATCTCCAGTCCGTTATCGATCTGCGGGATCATCGCACCGGCGAGCTGTGTCGATGCATCGACTTTATTGGAAGCGACCAGATCCGAAAGATTATTCAGGTCGATCTCCTCGACTCTCCATGTGACCCCTGCTTTACTGAACTCCTCTTCGAAGTACCCGTTGTCGATCGCGATGTGCAGAGGCGCCAGGCAGAGAGATCCATTCGCAGTTCCGATGATGATATCTACATCGCCGCTGCTCTGTCCGCCGGCAGCTGTCGTTTCCTCGCTTTTCTTTTTCTTGCTACAGGCTGTCATACTCGTTATACCTACTGCCGCAACAAGCATCACGGATAATAGTTTTCTAAATGTTCTCTTCATGTGTTTCATTCCTCCCTTTACTTTTGCAGAAAGAAAAAACCGGCGAATCTTCTTCACCGGTTTCCATGTTGCTTCCGGTGATCTTTCGTCACCGGTCATGTTGCTTCCGACCGGCTCTCTTTCTGCTTGAAAAGAGCATATCATTGATCTCCGGTCTTGAATAATGCTTAACTTTTATCGTTTGCGATAACCTGTTTTTATCACAAAAAAGCACCTGTTTTCAGGTGCTTTACGCTATGGATCACTCTTTATATTTCAGAAGTTCATCAATATACCGCTGGCCGATCTCGCTTAACTTGTGATTGGCGCGGACAATATACCCAATCGTGAGCGGATCCTCTTCTTTCAGTTTGATCGTCACGACATCCCGCTTGAGCGCGAGGCTATCGGTCATGACACCGGTGCCGATCGAGTACCCGTTCATCGCTGCCATCAGTTCGGCTGAAGTAGCTCGGTCATTGGTCTTGATCAGCTTATCGAATTCATAGTCGCCGAGCGCTTCTTCCGTCAGATAGAAATCATTCTCGCTGCTCTGGTCAAAAGAGATGCACGGATAATCTTTTAGATCCTCCAGCGAAAGCTCTTCTGCCTTCGCCATCGGGTGGTCTTTCCAGACATAAACGAACGTCTCTCTCGTGATAAGCGGAGTGAACTCCAGCTGGTACTCACGGAAAAGCTTTCTCATCACTTTCTCATTCGTTTTGGAAAAAGCAACGACACCGACCTCACTGTCGAGGCTGCGGACATTCGAGAGGACCTCATCCGTTCGCGTCTCGTGCACGGCGAAGGTGTACTTGCCGTTATCGTATTCTTTGACGACATTGATAAAAGCATGCACTGCAAATACATAGTGCTGCATGGACACGCTGAAATGCTTCTTATCGAGATCCCGGTCGAGATAGCGGTCCTCGATCAGTTCATACTGGCTGACCGCTTCCTTCGCATATGCGAGGAATTCTTTTCCCGGATCCGTCAGGCGGATACCCTTATTCGTACGTTCGAAAAGCTGGATACTCAATTCTTCTTCAAGTTCACGGATCGTCGAGGAGAGCGCCGGCTGCGATACGAAAAGACGGCTGGCCGCTTCGCGAAAAGACTTCGAGTTCGCAATCGCGATCACATATTTCAGTTGAAGAATCGTCATACCGGTATCACTTCTCCTTCGATGGTTTCTTCTGGCCTGATTTCTTATTTACAAACTTCAGTTCCTGTTTCTTCGCGCTGACCAGCGTGCCGTTCTCTACGGAGTTCACAAGGAACGTATTACCGCCGACCGTTACATCGTCTCCGATCACTGTCTCGCCGCCTAAGATCGTCGCACCGGAATAGATCGTAACATTGTTTCCGATCGTCGGATGACGCTTGACGCCGCTTAATTTCTGGCCGCCTCTTGTCGAAAGGCCGCCCAATGTCACGCCCTGGTAGATCTTGACATGCTCGCCGATGATCGTCGTCTCGCCGATAACGATACCTGTACCGTGATCGATGAAGAAATGCTTGCCGATCGTCGCACCCGGATGGATATCGATACCGGTAATGCTGTGCGCATACTCGGTCATCATACGGGGGATCATGGGCACACGCAGAAGATGCAGTTCATGCGCGATGCGATAGACCGAAACGGCAAATAATCCGGGGTACGAGAAGATGATCTCCGCCTTGCTCTTGGCAGCGGGGTCGCCTTCAAAGCCCGCATCGACATCGGTCTCCAAACTTGCCCGGATCTCCGGGATCTTTTTCATAAAAGCAAGGGTCAGTTCCTTTGCTTTTTCATCCAGTACGCTCTGCGGAGCTGCCGCAAATTCGTCCGTATATTTCAGCACGATCGCGACCTGTTTCTTCAGGTGGAAGATAACATCTTCGATCGTTGCGGACATCGTATTTTTCAGCGTATAGACCTGGAACACCTTATCGCTTAAGTATCCGGGGTAAAGGATCTTCAGTAGATTATCCACGACGGAAATAATCACATCTTTATCCGGCTGGTGGTGTACATCGATCGCGTTGATCGTCCGCTCATCCTCATAGTCTTTTAAGATCAGATCCACTACATTCTGGATCTCTTTATCGTTATATGATCCCATAACGGTTCTCCTTTTCACTTTCACAAAGTCATCTTCAGAACGTATACTTTCGCATCCCGCTTCAAGTATATAATACCACTTCCCGTTTCAGTCTTTCACTACCACGTGATACCGGATACGGTCCATACACTCTGTAAGGGTAGCTCGCGGGACGGCGACATTGATCCGCTGGAATCCTTCGCCGGTCTTTCCGAAGATCCTTCCGCTGTCGAGCCACAGTTTCGCTTCGTGGATGATCCTTCTGTCGATCTCCTCCGGTGAAAGCCCCGTGCCGCGGAAATCCAGCCACATAAGGTAGGTGCCTTCTCCGTCGATCACTTTGACGCCGGGGAGGTTTTCTTCTGCATATTTCTTTACGAAAGCGATGTTCTCTTTGATGTAAGAAATCACATGCTCATACCATTCCTCGCCATGTTCATAGGCAGCCTGTGTTGCTGTAAGTCCCAGCGCCGAGAGCTGGCTGATACCCGCTGCATCGACCTGCTTCTTAAACGGTCTTCGGATCGTCGCATTCGGAATAAAGATATTGCTGATCAGCATGCTGGCAAGATTAAATGTCTTACTTACGGATGTGCATACGATACAGTGATCTGCAAATTCTTCCTTCACTTTCGCAAACACCGTATGCTCCCCGTAAAGCGCGAAATCGTTATGGATCTCATCGGCTACAACGAGGACATCGTGCTTCAGACAGATGTCTCCCAGTCTTTCCAGTTCTTCTTTTGTGAAGACACGGGAGGACGGGTTATGCGGATTGCAGAGCAGGAACAGCTTGATGTTGTTATCTACGATCTTCTTCTCGAAGTCTTCGAAATCGATATGATAGCGGTTATCGTCACCGAGATAAAGATCGTTACTTACGATGACGCGCTTATTGTCTTCGATGACTTCGGAAAAAGGATAATAGACAGGCTGCTGGATCAGGACCGGATCGCCTTCCTTAGTAAACGCTTTGACCGCCATGGCGAGCGCGAAAACGACGCCCGGTGTCTTTACGAGCCATCTCGGATCGACGTCCCAGTCATGGTGGCGCTTCATCCATCCTGCGACTGCATCGAAATACGCGTCGTTATTAATATCTGCACCGGTCTCCGTATAGCCGAAGATCGCATGCTTCGTTCTCTCGATGACGGCATCCTCGACATAGGAGCTGGTCTTAAGATCCATGTCCGCGACCCACAGCGGCAGGACATCGGCCGGCATGCCTCTTCTTACGGCAAAATCGTATTTCAGGCTGTCTGTGTGTCTTCTTTCGATGACCTCGTCAAAATTCAGATTCCGTTCCGGCATTTCTTATTCCTTCTTTCTCGTTTCTTTATCGGAAGGCATGACACTCGGATCCGAAACCATCCTTCCTTTTTATACTCCGGCAAAAGCACTTTCCAGGTCTGCTATCAGATCCTCTGCATCTTCGATACCCGTCGAGAGACGGAGCGTGCACGGTGTGATGCCGTTTTTTAATCTTACTTCTTCTTTCACATCCGCATGCGTCTGTGTCGTCGGATACGTGATCAGGGTCTCCGTACCGCCCAGACTCTCTGCGAATTTGATGATCCTGACATTTTTCAGGATCTTAAGTGCCTGTTCCTTCGTCTCCACATCGAAGGTGATCATGGAGCCGAAGCCTCTGGCCTGTTTCTTCATGATCTCATACCCGGGATGCTCGGGAAGCCCCGGATAATAGACCTTCTTTACCGCCGGCTGTTCCTTCAGCCAGTTTGCGATCTTGATCGCATTCTCCTGCGCTCGTTCCATCCTTATCCCCAGCGTCTTGATCCCCCGGATCAAAAGCCAGCTGTCAAAAGGCGCCAGTCCCGCGCCCGTTGTCTTGATCAGGAACCGTAATCTCTCAGCGATCTCCGGATCCCTCGTCACGATGAATCCCGCCAGCGTGTCGTTATGTCCGCCGAGGAACTTCGTGCCGCTATGGATCACCACATCCGCGCCGAGCTTTAAAGGATTCTGGAAATACGGCGAAAGGAACGTATTATCCACGATCAGCAGAAGCCCGTGTGCCTTAGCGATTCTACTGATCTTCTCAATATCCGATACACGCATCATCGGATTCGTCGGTGTCTCGATGTAGATCGCTTTCGTATTCGGGCGGATCTCCTTTTCCAGATCGGCGGAAGAACAATCCACGAAAGAAAACTCATATCCGTTCTTCTTTGATACGTTATCGAATAGCCGGATGCTTCCGCCATACAGATCTGCCTCGGAAATGATGTGATCTCCCGGCCGGAAAAGCTCGAACAGCAGGGTGATCGCCGCCATGCCGGTCGATAGTGCGAAGGCATCAAGGCCATCTTCCAGACCGCAGATGATCTTTTCAAGATGCTCTCTGGTCGGATTCTGCAGCCGGCTGTAATCAAAGCCGGTGCTTCTCCCGACCTCCGGATGCGCATAAGTTGCCGTCTGATAGATCGGGAAACTCAGCGATCCGTAATGTTCCTTATTTTTCTCTTCATCGGTTAAGTGAAGACATCGAGTATTTATTCCTCTGACCATGTGTTTTTCTTTCTCCCCATACATCGGCAGGATCTCCCGCCGGGTTCTTTTGTATAGGAATATAACATCCGATCAGTTTTTTGAATAATCGCGCTTTTGTATCACAGACCATAAGTAAAATCTATAACGAAGATCTTAATGTAAGACATTCTCTTTATACTTACTCAGTTCTGCGACATACTTCTCGGCAAGTTCACTGAGAACGGATGACTTTCTGGAGATATATCCGATCGTCATGGTCTCCTTCGTATCGAGCTTCACCGCACAGTAATCCGTGCCGTTGAGATCTTCACAGATGATGCCGGAACAAAGTGTATAGCCATTGATCCCGACCATCAGGTTCAGAAGCGTCGCGCGGTCATTGGCCCGGACGATCCTCTTATAATCATACGTGCTGAGTACTTCTTCCGCATAGTAGAAAGAGTTGTACTCGCCCTGCGCAAATACCAGGCACGGATACTCATCGAGATCTTCGAGCGAGATAAGTTTCTTCTTCGCCAGAGGATTGTTCTTACTCATATAGACATAGATCCCGCACTCGAAAAGAGGCATGAACTCGAGTCCCGCTTCACTGAAGATCTTCGTCATCACTGTGCGGTTAAAGTCATTGATATAAAGGACACCGATCTCGCTCCGCTGGTTCTTGACGTTCTCGATGACCTCATGCGTTTTCGTCTCATGGATCTCAAACTCATACTCATCCATGCCGTACTGGCGGATAACCTCGACAAAAGCATTGACCGCGAAGGTATAGTGCTGCATGGAGACATGGAAGGTGTGCTTGACATTGGCACCCGAGACGAACTTTCCCTCTAAGATGTCATACTGCTCGATCACCGACTTCGCATATCCCAGAAATTCACTTCCTTTTACAGTCAGCGAGATGCCGCTCTTGGTACGAAGGAAGATATCGAAGCCGACCTCTTCCTCGAGTGATTTTAGCGCAGCAGTCAGCGCCGGCTGCGAGCTAAAGAGCTTCTTCGCCGCCTCATTGATCGAGTTTTCTTCCGATAGCGCGATTACGTATTTTAACTGGTTTAGTGTCATAGGAAATTACTTTTTCTGCTTGCTCTGATAGTCTTCGAGGGCGTTCTTGATCGCTTCTTCTGCGAGGACCGAACAGTGCATCTTATGTGCCGGAAGTCCGTCGAGTGCTTCGGCAACAGCCTTATTCGTCAGTTCCAGTGCCTCGGAGACCGGCTTTCCCTTGATCATCTCGGTGGCCATCGAGCTCGATGCGATCGCCGAGCCGCAGCCGAAAGTCTCAAACTTAACATCCGTGATGATGTCGTTGTCGATCTTCAGATAGATCTTCATGATGTCGCCGCACTTGGCGTTACCGACTTCACCTATGCCGTCCGCGTCCTCGATCACGCCGACATTTCTCGGGTGAAGAAAATGATCCATTACCTTTTCACTATATAAAGCCATTGTTTTGTTCCTCCAATGTTGTGTTGTTGTGATGTGTTTTACAGAATGAATTGTTTCTTTCCTGCTACCAGGTCACGCCAGATCGGCGAGAAAGATCTCAGATAAGTGACGACTTCCTTGACCGCGTTGATCATGTAATCGATATCTTCGTCCGTGATGTCTTCCCCGAGGCTGAGACGCAGAGAGCCATGGGCAACATCGTGTACACGGCCGATCGCCAGGAGCACGTGGCTCGGATCGAGAGATCCGGATGTGCAGGCACTTCCAGAAGAAGCGGCGATGCCCTTTTCGTCCAGAAGCAGAAGGAGCGATTCTCCCTCGATACCCTCGAAGCAGAAGTTGACGTTACTCGGAAGGCGCTTCGTTCTATCACCATTCAGTGCCGAATGTTCGATCTCTGAAAGGCCTGCGATTAGGCGGTCGCGCTTGGCGGAAACTTCCTTTGCCGTCTCAGGCATCTTCTCAACGATCTCCTTAAGAGCAACTGCCATCGCGGCAATTCCCGGAACATTCTCGGTACCTGCCCGCTTTCCTCTCTCCTGGGCGCCGCCCTCGATCAGGTTACTGAGCTTGATGCCCTTTTTCGCATAGAGGAATCCCGTGCCCTTCGGCCCGTGGAACTTGTGACCGGATGCTGATAAAAGATCGATATTCTGCTCGACGACATTGATCGGAAGATGTCCGATCGCCTGTACCGCATCCGTATGGAAAAGCACTTTCTTCTCGCGGCAGATTTTTCCGATTTCTGCGATCGGCTGGATGGTGCCGATCTCGTTATTTGCGTACATGATCGTGACCAGTGCGGTCTTATCCGTGATCGCCGCTGCTACTTCCTCCGGGCGGACAAGTCCGTCTTTGTGGACATCGAGAAGCGTGATCTCAAAGCCTTCTTTTGCCAGCTTATCGAGAGTATGCAGTACCGCATGGTGCTCAAACTTCGTCGAGATGATGTGATTCTTGCCCTGTGCTTTTCCGAGGAGCGCCACGGAACGGATCGCCTGGTTATCTGCTTCGGATCCGCCGGATGTAAAGAGGATCTCTCTCGGCTCAGCACCGATCACGGAGGCGACCGTCTCTCTTGCGAGCTCGAGCTCTTCCTTCGCCTTCTGGCCGAATCGGTAAAGGCTCGAAGGGTTGCCGTATGTTTCATTCATCAGGGAGATCATCTTATCGATAGAAGCCTGACTCATTTTTGTTGTCGCTGCATTATCTGCGTAGATCATATATATTCCTTTTTATTCACGTGCGGGCATTCCCTCCGCACGCGCCTTTCTTATTGCTTACACATTATATTTCCTATTCACCTACCGTGTCAATAGGTTTTAGCACTTGATTTACCCATTTACCTTGCGGTACAATAGGTAAAGCTACAAAAAAGCGCTGACTTGGATGAACATCAGCTATGAAAGGAGCTTTTTATGATTTCAACAAAAGGACGTTACGCTCTCCGTGTTTTGATCGATCTTGCAGAACACAATGATGGTAATTATGTCCCTCTTAAAGATATTGCAGAGCGCCAGGAGATCTCGAAGAAGTATCTGGAGATCATCGTGAAGGATATGGTCAGCGGCAATCTTCTGAAGGGTGCCAGCGGCAAAGGCGGCGGATATAAGCTTGTAAGAAAGCCCGAAGAATACAGCGTCGGCGAGATCCTGGAACTGATGGAAGGA
>ONFC01000117.1 GCA_900317035.1 uncultured Eubacteriales bacterium | reverse complement strand
ATCCTTCTTGGAGATGATCATATTTTACTGGCTGTCGGGGTAGGAAG
Source organism: uncultured Eubacteriales bacterium (assembly GCA_900317035.1). Lineage (GTDB taxonomy): Bacteria > Bacillota > Clostridia > Saccharofermentanales > Saccharofermentanaceae > Scatonaster. The sequence goes on along the minus strand of ONFC01000117.1, from coordinate 6,537 downwards.
CATTTTTTGTATGGTATGTGAGTTTTCACAGCTGACGGAAATGATTCCCGGAACATTTGATGTGAATGATCTTTTGGTGGAGTTATCAGCAGGTGTAATGACCCTGATAAGTATAGTTAACAGGAGGATAATGGATTATGAAAAAAGCACTTAGTTTGATTTTAGTTTTAACAGTATTTGCCGGCATGGCGCTCGGCAGCGGTACGGAGAAGAAAAATGAGGAGACGAAGCAGATCGTTAATGGGGAGTCTTCTAATGCCAATGAGAGCAGTACAGCTAATTCAGATGGTGCTGCTGTTGCTACAGAAGAAAAAGCAGAAACGACTAAAGCATCTTCGATTCCGACGATCGAACAGCAGGTGGTCTATAATGCGGATGGAATCACAATTACAGCCGTGGAATACACACATGACGACTTCTGGAACAGTGACGGGATCAAGTTCCTGATCGAGAATAATACGCAGCAGAATATCACTGTTGGGGTAAAAGCGCTCATCGTAAACGGATTTATGGTAACGGATCTCTTTGCTGCTGATGTAGCTTCCGGTACAAAGAAGAATGAGACAATGAATCTTCTTTCAAACGAACTGGATGCTGCCGGAATTACATCGGTGGGAGAAATCGAAATCTACTTTAGGATTTACGATTCAGATACATGGAAAGACATAGCGGAATCGGATCGTGTGGTTATTCAGACCTCGAATTATAGTGCCATGGATATAGAAGCTGATACGAGCGGAAGCGTTCTCTATGATGAAGGAGGAATCAAGATCATCGGAAAATATGTGGATGAAAGTAGTTTCTGGGGTAAGTCGGTAGTTCTCTATATAGAGAATAATACAGATAAGAACGTGATTATCCAGGCGGATAATCTGTCGATCAACGGATACTCATTAACATCTCTTTTCAGCAGTACAGTATATGCCGAAAGAAAAGCTTTTGATGATATTACGCTTCTTTCCAGCGAATTGGAGGAAAATGGCATCACTTCCGTAGATGAAGTAACTCTTAAGTTTGAAATCATGGATGAGAACTTCTCGACGATCAAAAAGACAGAAGCGATCACATTTAAAACAAAGTAAAAGTTGTCAGTTCTTTCATAACTACCTCTGTTTGAAGGGTGAGATGCCCACGAAAAGTGGGTGTCTCGCCCTTTTCTTTGTGGAAAAGGGACAAGTCAAATTGACTTGATATAAAAGCATTTGTTCATTATACTGTACATTGAATAAAAGAATGGGTCACATGTACATCATGTGAGAACTGGAGGAGAAACATGAAAAAACTGGTTAGCATTCTTCTGGCAGCGATGATGTTCACATCCGGCGTTGCATGCAAGAAAAAGGAAGAAACAAAGAGAACAAAGAAGACAAAGGATGACGAGGAAATCGAAGACATCGAAGACGACGACGATGATGAAGACGACGAAGATGACGACGATGACGAGGACGACGAAGAGACAAAGAAGACTAAGAAAACTAAGAAGACAAAAAAGACAACTGCCGACGACGACGATGACGACGACGATGACGACGACGATGATGACGACGACGATGACGACGAGACAGAAAAGACAACCAAGAAAACAAAGAAGACTACTACAACGGCTGATGACGATGATGACGAAACAGAGCCGAGCGAGACAGAGGATACTACTAAAGACACAAAGAAGAACAACAGCGGTAAAACTCTGGAAGAAGCTATCAGCCCGGATGAGCTGAAGATGATGAATGATCAGGCTCAGAAGCAGTATGTTCAGAACGATTCTTCAATGAAGGACCTCACTATTGAAGTCAAGGGTAATGAACTTATCTATACCTACTATTTCAACCAGGAATTCGATGATGCAACAGCACAGCTGATGCAGCAGACCATTGATACCGATGCGAATAAGCAGATGATTAAGAACCTTAAGGGTTCCATCGAAGCACAGTATGGTGTTTCCGATATTACGATCACATACGTTTACTGCGATTCCACCGGCAAGCAGGTTGCAAAGATCTCTGCATAAGTTTTCCGCAGCGGATATTGCATAGTTAACTGATAATGATCAAAGACCGTCACTTCGATTTGAAATGGCGGTCTTTTTGTGTTTGAAAACCAAATTTCGTAATCGCATGGAAGAATGATTACTTACACAAAATTCTGGAAAAAGATTATCCTTTCGCGTTTTCGATCGTCAAGTCGATCGTCTTGATGCCTTCAGGCCAGGTCGGATGAACGATGGCATAGACGTGATGCATCGGACGGGTCTCTTCAGTAGTTTCCGCGCAGTAGTACTTTACCGGAATACCGAGATCCAAAAGTCTCTTGTGAAGGATCTCGTTCTGCTTAAGCATCATATCCTGATCGCCTGTGGTGAGGACCACCGGGGGACAGCCGAACTTCTTCACCATATCGGCGAGGTTGTAGATATAAGATGGAAGATCTCTCTTGGGATTAAAGTAGAGACCTGCGAACTGTCGCGGGCTCTCAACGTGATCGCCGCAGATCGGGCTGGTACTCTTACATGTAACGGAGTATGTAAAGTCCGTGATCCCCATCTCCTGACGTGCTTCTTCGGAATTGAGAAGGATCGCGGTAATGAGGCAGAGATATCCGCCGGCAGAATCGCCCACGGTGTGAAAAGTTGTAAACCCTTTTTCGCATAGGAAAGAAACCGCGAGGAAAATATCGGAAAGCAAGCCCTTCAGATCGGTTCCCGGGAAGAGCCGGTAATTCATGTTCGCGACAGTGATACCGGATCTTAGTGCCAGGTGCATACCGAATTCTTTGTCGAGTTCTTTGCATCCATATACAAAAGCACCGCCATGGATCAGAAGAAATACTTCACCCGGCTTTGCATCCTTTGGGGTATAGATATCCAGATCTCTTTTGGAGGAGCAGAGGGCACAGCCTTCCGCCTGAGCATCCATCGCCATCGGCGGGGGAAGTGCTTTTCCATCGGCATAGGGAATATCGGATTCGACATTGACACCTTCCGGAAAGACTGTGGCCTCCATCCTCGGAGTATCACACTCGATGCAGTTTTTGATAAATGCTTTTCTGTTCATGTCCGCGACGCGGAAAAGGATTCCCGGATTTGACATGGATATGCCCTCCTTATGATTATTGATTTCAAAGTACCATAATTTCCGGCAAAAGAAAACCGCCACCTCGTGATGAAGTGGCGGTCATTAGTTATCTAACTGTTTTTAGAACTTAAGCAGAAACTCTTGCGATCTCTTCGTCGTTCTTATCGTAGTAGATGTAGGTGATGGAGCTCGGCTCGATACCATTCTCTTTCTTGATGTTTTTCTTCAGGTTCTCGATCATCTTCTTGTTAGCATCAGTATCGATGGATTTCTTCATAGCAGCGATCTGGCTGTCATCGAACTCCATGTTGAAATAGTACTTGTATGTAAGATCGTTGCCCTTGATCTCGATCTTGATGTCCTTCATGGAAGAATCGTTCTTAACATACTGCTCGTATGCCTGATCGTTCATATCCTGAAGCTGCTTCTTGCTGATCTTCTTCTCCAGTGTGTTCTTGCATCCTGCAAACATCATAGCGCACATGATGATAGAAACGAAAGCGATAATTCTTTTTCTCATTTTTTTCTCCTCCAAAGCTTATATGCTGAAAAAATACATATCACGGGAAATTATATCATTATATATATCATGATGTCTACGAAAAAGAGAAAAGTCGTGAAGATATTGCCATCACTTCGATATGGAAAAAAACGGGGGATGCGGTAGAATAGTCGTGTGTAACACTGTGATATGCTTTCCGGATGATCCTGAAAGCGGCACGAAAAGGGAAGAAAGGAATATCTTAAGAGATGAAACTGAAGAGCTCAGATGCAAAAGGAATCGCCTGTATTCTGCTGGCCGCGCTGGGCTTTGCTCTCATGACCTTTTTCGTCAAGCTCTCCGGCGATGTCCCCACGATGGAAAAAGCCTTCTTCAGAAATGCCTTCGCTGCAGTGATCGCGGCCGTCGCTCTCCTTCGCTCGGAGGAGAAGTTTAAGATGAAGAAGGGAAACGGGAAATATGTCTTTCTCCGATGTCTCTTCGGAACGACAGGGCTTCTTTGCAATTTCTATGCGATCGACCATCTTCCGCTGGCCGATGCCAATATGCTCAATAAACTCTCGCCGTTCTTCGCGATCCTGGCTTCGATCCCGATCCTGAAAGAAAGGCCGACGAAGATCGACATCATGACCACGGTGGTCGCGTTTTCCGGTGTCATCCTGATCGCGCGTCCTTCCCCGGACGTCTCGATGATCCCCGCGCTGGCCGGAATATGGGGCGGCGCCGGTGCCGGTATCGCCTATTCTTTCGTGCGTCTTCTCGGCAAAAAGAAGGAAAGGACATCGATCATCGTCCTTTGCTTCTCGCTCTTTTCCTGCCTGCTGTCGCTGCCGTTTATGATCTTCGACTTTAAGATGATGAAGCCCTGGCAGCTCCTGTGCCTGATCTCTGCGGGTATCTTCGCGGCGATCGCACAGTTCTCAATCACTTCCGCCTATAAGTTCGCGCCGGCCAGGAAGATCGGTGTCTTTGACAATACGCAGGTCGTATTTTCCGCGCTTCTGGGTCTTATCTTCTTCTCGGAGATCCCCGCACCTCTTAGTATCTGCGGATATGTGATCATCATCGGTATGGCGGTCTTCCGCTGGTGGTGGAATCTGCACCATATCGAGGACGAACCGGAAGAAAAAGTGCTTCCCGCGAAGCCTGAAAACTAAATATGTCTGTTTTTCTCCAATAATCCAAACTTTTTTACAAAAGATTTAAACTTTGATTCCTCGGAAGAGCGTATAATGTTCTTATGTGAAAGTATCTTCCGGTGAGGGGTGTGATTCGTTTATGCAGAAGCAGGACTACGTTTCCGAAGATGCTCGAAAAGCACAGGCTTCTGAAAAACAAAGATCAGTCGTTCTTTTTGTGTTACTGCTGGCGATCTATATTGCATCGTCGGTATTCACTTTTATTGCCTCCCGCTCGCACGAAGTGATCACTATCTTGGACAGCACGGTTCCGGTGCCTGCATTTGCCGGAGTCTTCTTTAATATCTCGAATATCTGCCTGATCTTCATCGTCGTATGGTTTAAGAAAAAGGGCTTCATTCTTTCTCTGTGCCTGCTTCTTTTCCAGTTCCCGATCCTTTACTATGGCATGATCGTTCAGAAGATCATGGCGGTACTTCCGGGCTTTTTCGGCAACTTCGTAACGATTGCCGCGATCATCGTGATCTACAGAAGAAACAAAAAGATCGAGAATTATCAGATGATCGAGATCACCTATCTTACGAGACAGCAGCGCTTCTCACAGAGGCTTTTCGAGCAGACGGCAAAAGCACTGGTTAACGCGATCGATGCGAAGGACGCTTATTCGCACGGACACTCCATGCGTGTGGCGGAGTACTCTGAGAAGATCGCAAGAGAACTCGGCAAGAGCGATGAGGAGTGCGAGAAGATCTACTACGCGGGACTTTTGCACGATGTAGGAAAGATCGGTATCGATGATCAGATCATCAATAAAAAAGGTAAGCTAACCAGTGAAGAATACGAAGCGATCAAGCAGCACCCGGTATATGGTAACCAGATCCTTTCGAGTATCAGTGAGTATCCGTATTTAAGTATCGGTGCACATCACCATCACGAGAGATATGACGGGCGCGGATATCCGGATAAACTGAAGGGCGAAGACATCCCGGAGATCGCGCGTATCATCGCCGTCGCGGACGCATACGATGCGATGACTTCGACCAGAAGCTACCGTGATGCGATCCCGCAGCAGATCGTGCGTGAAGAGATCGTTAAAAACTCGGGGACACAGTTCGATCCGCAGGTCGCAAAAGTCATGCAGCACATTATCGACCTCGATACGGAGTATGTCATGAAGGAAAGATCCACTGTTCAGGAACTTTCCGGAAACAGCGAACTGAGCTGCTCGGAATATAGAGGAGAGATCTCGGAGGGCATCCTTCTTTCTCCATGTATGACAAGTATCTCGATGCTGTCTAAACCGCTCGAGTCATCAGGAACTTCCGAAAGCTACAGTATTCCGACCATCATCCTCTTCGACTCGCTCGATGGGCGTGTGCACATGGATGAGCATACCGCGAAGGATCTGAATTACTTCGAGTACGGCGAGATCCGCTTTGACGGAAAATACATCTGTGCCGGAGCGAGAAAGATCCACACCAGTATTCATGATAACGGAATCCATAAGGAGCACCATTCCAGAACGAAAAAGAAAGCGTCCGGAGGAGATGCATACCGCATCGAGGCAGTAAGATTTGAGGATCATGCGCTGATCCGTATCTTTGACAGCACAAAGACGATGGAAGTTGTTGTCGCACTTCCGGACAGCGCGAGATACTGTTATATCGGACTTACCGGTGAGAACTGCTTTATCAGTAATGTGCACATCAGTGCGTCGGAGACACCGGTTGCTGATGACTATATCCCGCGTATCGCGGAGAAGGTCACATATATCGATGTTCCTGCAGGTGACATCCCGAATGTCCAGGTCGATGGATACAGAAGA
>ONFC01000079.1 GCA_900317035.1 uncultured Eubacteriales bacterium | reverse complement strand
GGAAAGTCTTAAAGACCCAGAACAAACTGATCAAAAAGCACGTAAATAAGAACCTTGACGAAGTCCCGAGAATGCTGGCGCTCTATAAGGAAGTCGAGCCGTATTTTTATGGCGACGAGAAGACCGCCGGACTTATGGGAGATCCGGAGCTCGAAGGTGTAACGCTCATGCTCTGCGACGATAACTTTGGCAACCTGCGTACTGTTCCGACAGAGAAGATGCGCGGCCATAAGGGCGGATACGGCATGTATTACCACTTCGATTACCATGGATATCCGGTCTCTTATGAGTGGTTCAACACCTCCTTCCTGCCGAAGGTATGGGAGCAGATGACGACCGCGTATGACTGCGGGATCAGAGATCTCTGGATCGTCAATGTCGGCGATATTTTCAGCACGGAATATCCGCTCGCATTCTTCCTCGACCTGGCCTATGACTTCGATAAGTGGGGCACTTCGAATAAGAATGCCGCGCATGAATACACGAAGCTCTTCGTCGAGAAGTACTTCGGAACGACGCTCTCTGCGGCGCAGAAAAAGCAGGTGAATGAGCTCCTGCTCGGCTACACGCGTATTACATCTGCGCGAAGAACCGAAGCGATGAACGATGAAGTGTATGCACCATTTGCATATGGAGAAACCGAGGCGCTTCTTGCGAGAATCGAGAAGCTCATGAACACTACGGTCAAGCTGTACGATACACTCTCAGCAGCGGGTGCAGGAAAGAAGTCCAGAAAAGCTTCCGGCAAGCTTCAGGCGAATGTGGCATACCGCTTCTATGAACTCGTATATCTGCCGCTGATGGCGAACCTCAATGTGCAGAAGATGTGGCTTCTGACGACACAGAATCACGCATATGCGAAGATCGGAAGCACCTATGCGATGGCGCTTGCCGAGAAGATCAATGCATGTCTGGAATTCGATCAGGAACTGGTCGATGAACTCCATAAGATCCATGGCGGCATGTGGTACGGCATGGGTCTGTCCGAGCATATCGGATTTAAGAACTGGTGCGAAGAAGAGTGCCAGTATCCGGTCGTGCATACTTTCCTGCCGGGCAATAAAGACCGCCTGATCGTGACGATCCCGGGCACGGGCGCACATTCGGAAGGATACTCCTGGACCCGCCGCGAATTGTCGCTTCCGGCCTTCCTCGATCCGCGCGTTAGTGAAGGCGCGATCGAGCTGACCACAGGATGCGATAAGAAGATCTCCTTTACGATCGAGAGCGATGCGAAGTATCTTCAGGTCACTCCTTCTTCCGGCACAGTGGATCCGAGAACGAGAAAGCTCATCAAGATAAAGCTTGACCGCACGAAGCTCCCGAAGAAGGGAAGCGCGGCCGCAAAGAAGAACGAACCCGCAAAGATCACGGTACGATTCGGGGCGGATGCTTTTGCCGAGGTAAAAGTACCGCTTACGGAAGAATCTCCGGAGTATATCGCCATCCTTGCGGAGAACTTTGCGGAGAATATCCCGGGCAAGACGGGAGCCTTCGAGGTGATCCCGGACTATAACCGCGGCATGTCCGCCATGAAGGCATACCCGCAGGATGTGGAGTTTAAAAAGGCATCTGACGCGCCGAAGCTCTCCTATCTCGTAGATGTCCCGAAGACCGGAAAATATACGCTGCGCCTGATGACCAACCCGAGCAATCCGCCGACGCGCGAGCCGAAGATCCTCTTCGGTGTGTCAGTAAATGACGGAAAAGAGAAGAAGGTCAACATGATCCCGAGTGGCTTTGCGGTAGGTGATAACCAGCTGATCTGGAAGCAGGGCGTGCTCGATAACATAAGGATCACAGAGGTCGGCCTGGACCTTAAGGAAGGGAAGAACACGATCGGTATCTCGGCGATCAGCCCGAACTTCGTGCTCGTGAAGCTGGTGCTTTTCGAGCAGGGAAAAGCACCGATGGACTCCTATAACGGACCCGCGGAAAATTACTTGGTATAAAAAGAGGGGGCAGCTCAAGACGATGAGCCGCCCCCGTTTTCTTTCAGATCGGAAAGCTTACAGATAGAAATCTGCGGCCTTCATGTAGAATGCGGTGTCGTACAGGACCTTCATCCAGTCATCCGGATCCGGTTCATAGAAGTGCACATTGATGACCAGCCGCGCAGGGCCGCTCCAGAGTGCGTAATGCTCCGGAAGAATTCCGACCGTGATGACGGAGGTCTCTCCTGCTGCGACGCATCTCTCGCTTAAGGGCATCGTCTCATGGCGGAATACTGCGCCATCTTCCCATTCACCATCGTCGCCCTGCTTCTGAAGAGTGAAAACTTCTTCAACATAAAGAGGAGATTCACCTTCGTTCGTGATGGTGAGCTCTAATACCGAGGGAACGAGGACGCCGTCTTTTTCGATCATTTTATCCTGGGGGATAGAGACGGAAATAGTGCAATCGCCGTGGAAGTCGGTCGGTCCGGTCGAAGGTTTTTCCGTATGATCCGGAAGCGTTGTAGCATCTGTAGATTCCGTGGGCGGCATCCCGGTCGTATCATCGGTAGGCCTCGAAGGCATAGTCGTAACATCCGTAGGATCTGTCGGAATTATTGTCGTGGGGACTTCAGTAGCATTCGTCGGCCGTGTTGTCGTATCGAGACTCACTCTTTTATTACCCAGCACACCGGAGCTCCAGATCCCGAAAGCGATGAGTCCCAGCGCAGCGGCTGCCACTGCTCCCGGAAGGATGTACCGCTTTACGATCCGCAGGAACGGTTTTGCGGCGGGTGCTTTTGCCGTATCCGGAGACGTTACTGCTCCGGCTTCTTCTCCTGCTTCCGAAACATATTTATCATCGATGTCGTTGATCACATCAAATAGCTCTTTTCCGTTCATGAGAGTAAACCTCCTTCCTGAAGTATCTCACGCAGCCGGCTCCGCATGCGGTTTAGGGAGACGGACACATTATTCTCTGTCATATGCATGCGTGCGGCGATGTCTTTTACGCTGTCTGCGTACCAGTAGCGGCGGACGAAGATCTTTCGCTTATCTGCGGGAAGCGTCCCGAGGAATTCATTGATCACGGAGAGCAGTTCCTGGCGGTAAAGCGCGCTGTCTGCCGACTCATATCCGGCGATCACTTCGTCCAGTTCTTCAAATACTAAAGTCAGATTGCTTCCGCCGCGCTTTTCGGCGTGCTTCTTGTTATACAAATTCAGTGCATGGTTCTTCGTGATGCGGCCGACGTAGGGAGGAAGTACGGAAGGACGTTGAGGGGGGATGCTGTTCCATACCGAAAGGTATGTATCGTTGACGCACTCCTCTGCATCCTCCGAGCTGCCGAGGATATTCAGCGCGATCTTATGGCAGAAGCGCCCGTACTTTGCGGCGAGTTCTTTTAGCGCCTGCTCACATCTGTCCCATAACAGTTTTACGATTGAAGTATCGTCCATTTTCCACTCCCTGTTCCGGCCGAAGATCCGGCTGGAAATATACCCATCTTCTCTTACTATATCACAACTCCTGACATTCTCTTTTCCCGTGTGGGAAGGTTCGTAGGATCATCTCACATAACAGTTTTCCCGGATGAAATCGAGAAGATCAGAAGAGGAAGCAAAGTCCGCATACTTTCCGGTTTTGCTCTGAAACGAACACAGGTAGGAAACTCCATCCACCGTGAAGTACAGTTTCTGAGATCCGTAGTCTTCTTTACAGGATCTCATGTCACCCATATCTTCCCAGCTGCCGTATTCTTCCGGGTTTTCCGGATCCCGGATAAGGGTGATGCTGTAGTAATCAGAATCCGGACGGGTTATAAGTCTTAAAGAGGTTCTATCTACACTGCTCAGATAATTAAAACCGCCAATGTGCATCCCGCCGAGGAAAGGTGTATTCACGATCTTATCGTAGATAAATGGTTCAGAACCGTTATCTTCTTCCAGATGATCGAGAAGCACTTCCGCGTAGTGGATGAAATCCCCGATATCTTTTTCTGTCAGGGGATCATCGCTATTGTAATTCTCGAAGGTGACTGCAAGCAGATTTCCATTCATGACCTTTCCGTAATACAGAAACTCTCTAGAACTTATCGTATCTGTGATGTGCTGTATGACGTGATCATCGGTCAGCTGGATCTCCTCTGCCGTAAACTCAAAGGGCTGCGTTCCGTAGTAGCACATCGGATCGTGAGCCATCTCCTCAAAGGAGGTATAGAGCGGGCCGTTTTTCAAAACATTCAGCTGGAGATGCGTGATTTTTCCTTCGTGGATCTTCCCGTCAGGATCCAGACATTTCGCGCTGTTTTCGTTCGAGAAAAGTCTGCTCCCATAATCAACACAGCGGAATCTGTGCGACATGGAAAGCTCATCACAGCTATTGTAGATAAGTGTGGTGTGGTCTGCGACAAAAGCGTACTTTTCCAGTGCTTTTTCGAGGGTATATTCGGAATCAAGGACTCTTGTCGGGTCCCAATATACGATCTCTTCCGGAAGCTCCGGTTCATCGGACATTTCACGGGTGCCTGTCGGAATGGCCAGCTCATACGACGCGGTGTATCTTGTTACAGCGGGACCTGCTTTCTTCGTTGGCTCCAAGGTTTCCGATTCTTCCGAGGAACTCGTATCCGAAACGGAATCCGCCGTTTCCGCCACAGAAGATCGTGTATCTTGTACGGAAGGATCCGCCACGGTAGTCGGAAGCAGCATGTCTCTTTTACATCCTGCTGCCATGGTCAGGACAGAAAGTGAAAGAGCAAAAGCAAGTATTGTTTTCAAAGTCTTTTTCATATCAGACACCTCTCCTTTATCGTCTTCACCCCTATTAACAGATTTCCGGAAGGAATCTTACAGAAAAATCCGAAATGTTATAATAAATTTATCGAAGCGTTGTTATGGGGGCCGGGGACGTGAAGATCAAGACATGTAAGATGGACTACGATGAGGTGATGGCGCTGCCGCGTCCCTCTCATAGAAAACCGAAAAAACCAAGCCGTATCCTCAGTCTTGTCATGCGTGTAGCCGCGATCCCGGACCTTCGTCAGGTGAAGTTTGCCTATACGAAAAAGAATATGGAGAAGGCGGGAAAAGGACCTTTCCTGATCCTGATGAATCACAGTAGCTTTCTCGATCTGGAGATCGCATCGAAGATATTTTTCCCGAAGAGATATCACATCGTCTGCACCTCAGATGGCTTTGTCGGAAAAGAAGGACTGATGCGAGGTCTCGGCTGTATTCCCACGCAGAAATTCGTCTCGGATATCACCCTGATCACGGACATGAAACACGCGCTTCTGAATAATAAGATCTCCGTGCTGATGTACCCGGAAGCGAGCTATTCTTTTGACGGAACGGCAACTCCGCTTCCGAGAAGAATGGGAGTGCTTTTTAAGGCGCTGGGCGTTCCTGTCCTTATGGTCACTACATACGGCTCTTTCGCGAGAGATCCGCTCTACAATAATCTTCAGAAAAGAAAGGTACGAGTCACAGCTCAGCTGGAGTGTCTTCTCTCTTCCGAAGAGGTGAAAGAAAAAACGGTAGAAGAGATCGACACGATCCTGGATAGTGCTTTTGCCTTCGACTACTTTTCCTGGCAGAAAGAGAATAAGGTGAAGATCGATGCGCCGTTCCGCGCGGACGGACTGCACAGGATCCTCTATAAATGCTCCTGCTGCGGGCAGGAAGGGAAGATGGAAGGAGCCGGAACCGGCCTGATCTGTCACGCCTGCGGAAAAACGTGGGAGCTCAATGAGTACGGACAGCTCGTGGGCGAGTGCTTTTCGCATATCCCGGACTGGTATGCCTGGGAGAGAGAATGCGTCCGAAAAGAGATCGAGTCCGGATCGTATCGTCTGGATACGGATGTGGATATCGGCATCATTGTGGACTTTAAATCGCTGTATATGGTCGGCTCCGGCAGGCTTCGCCACGACGCGAAGGGCTTCGTCCTTGACGGCTGTGATGGAAAACTTCACTACACGCAGTCGCCGAAAGAAAACTACAGTCTGTATTCAGACTACTACTGGTATGAGATCGGGGATGTGATCTGCATCGGCAAGAAGGACTGCCTGTATTACTGTTTCCCGAAGAAAAAAGACGTGGTTGCCAAGGCCCGTATCGCTGCGGAAGAACTCTTTAAGATCGAACGCCGCAAGCCCCGCGTACCTTGAATTTTGCCCTGATATATGGAATAATTCTGTGTGTTGTTTTTCTTTATGAAAAACGCCCGATAAATGAAAGAATTCAGATTTTGGAGGCGCCTTATGGATGAATCTTTAAGACAGCAGTTTGTCCGCACAGTCCAGGATTTTACCGGTATGACGGGAATCTATCTGCCGGATGACGTAGAGAAGCGACTTCGTGAACTCCGCGATTCCGAGACGATCGAGAATGCGAAGACGATGTATGATTGTATGATCGAGGATCTTTCCCTTGCAAAAGAACTTCACCGTCCGCTTTGCCAGGACACGGGTGTCCTTCAGTATTTTGTCGAAGTCGGAACGGAATTTCCGTATCTGGCAGATATTGAAAGTGTACTTGTCGAGGCCGCGCGAAAAGCAACGCTCGAGACGCCGCTTCGTCCGAATGTCGTAGAGCCGCTCGGCGAGCACAACACCGGCGATAACACCGGCTACGGCGCTCCGTATATCGAGTACGATCTTGTTCCGGGATCTTCTGACCTGCGCCTCCGCATGTATATGGCCGGCGGCGGATGTTCGCTCCCCGGTAGAAGCAAGGTCCTGATGCCGCTCGAGGGCGTCGAAGGAATTAAGAAGTTTGTCTATCAGACGATCCTCGACTGGGGCGTAAATGCCTGCCCGCCGCTGTGCATCGGTATCGGTCTTGGCACCTGCGCAGCGACCTCTGCGATGCTTTCGAAAAAAGCACTTCTCCGTCCGATCGGCACACGTTCTTCCTATCCGGAAGTTGCCAAGCTCGAAGATGAGATCCAGGCTGGTCTTGATTCCCTCGGTATCGCACCTCTGGGATTCGGCGGCAGCCACACCGTATTAAACGTAAATATCGAAGCAGCAGCGCACCACCCGGCGACACTGGGTGTCGGTATCACGACCGGATGCTGGGCTACAAGAAGAGGCGAGATCATCATCCATAAGGATCTCTCGTCCGAGATCATTTCCCATAAAAAAGCACTTGCCGCTGCGGCAGATGTGAAGAAAGGCTGAGGAGGTGTGAGATCTATGAAGAAAGTACTGACCACTCCTATTACATATGATCAGATCAAGGATCTCCGAATCGGAGATACCGTTTATCTTACAGGCATGCTCGCGACCTGCCGCGACAGCGGACACAAGAGAGTCGTACAGGAGAAGGTATCCCCTGAGAACTTCGAGTTCAAAGACGGCGCGATCATCCACGCCGGCCCGATCGTCGGAAAAGACGAGAACGGCAAGCAGTACATGGTCTCGATCGGACCTACGACCAGCCGCAGAATGGAAGCTGCAGAAGCGGACTTCATCGAGCAGACAGGTATCCGTGTGATCATCGGTAAGGGCGGTATGCTCGAAAAGACGACTGAAGCCTGCAAGAAGTTCGGCGCGATCCACTGCGCATACCCGGGCGGATGTGCGGTCGTTGCCGCGCAGGAAGTCGAAGAACTTCAGGGCGTCGAGTGGATGGACCTCGGCATGCCGGAGGCCCTCTGGATCATGAAGGTCAAGGAATTCGGCCCGCTGGTCGTATCCATCGACACAGAGGGAAACAACCTTTTCGAGAACAACACGAAGATTTTTAGAGAAAGATTCGACAAACTGGTACAGAAATAAATCCTGTGCGAGCAGGAGAACTGTTCTATAATCTGTTCTACTTTTGCGGAATTTTTAGAACGAAACCTAGAACCTTACTTTCAAGTTCTATGTTTCGTTCTATTTTTCTCAGATTTTTAGAACCAAACATAGAACAGTATCAGACGTTCAGATCTTTCTGGATAATCTTCTCCACTTCAGAAAGAGAAATACCTTTTTCTTTTGCAATCTTCGCGAGATCTTCATACTCGATCTTCTTTCTCGTCGTACCATATCCGGAAGAGACCTTCACCCGGACGGGTCCGAAAGAGGTATCGACTTTGTAGATCTGTCTGTCCAGTATATAGCGCTGCATCTTGGTTTCGCGGATACCGATCGTTGTCGTATGCTCGAAAAGCAGTTTGACGAATTTCTCTTTATCTTCGGGCTTACAAAGTACCCGCAGAAGGATACCCGGACGGGATTTCTTCATGCCGCAGGGAACGGTAAAGACTTCGTTTGCTCCTGCTTCGAAAAGACGCTCCATCGCAAATCCGATCGCTTCCCCGGTCATATCATCGACGTTGCAGGAGAGTTCAATAATGTCGCCATTGGACGCAAAGGAAGATCCGGATGCTGCCGATGCAGAAACAGAAGCTGCCGTCGCACTTTCCGCAGCCGGAGCGGAGGCAAAAGTAGCATCAGTGGAAGCCGTGGATCCGGCGATCTCTTCTACTGTTTCACCGAGCATAACACGTACGCAATTGGCTCTCGGGAAGTCCTTCTTGCCCATGCCGTAGCCGATGGCGGAAGTCTTCATCATGGGCTGTTTTCCGAAGCCCGTAGCAAAATGTTTCAGAAGTGCGGCGCCTGTCGGTGTGCAAAGTTCGCCGCTGATGTCTGTGCTGTATGTGGGGATCCCCTGAAGGATATGCGCCGTCGCCGGAGCGGGAACAGGGAGGATGCCGTGAGCGCATTTGACGGTTCCGGATCCGACATGGATCGGGGAGACGATGACTTCGTCCGGTGCAAGTTTTTTCATGAGAAGGCAGACTGCCGTGATGTCCGCAACCGCATCCATCGAGCCGATCTCGTGGAAGTGGATCTGATCGACTGACTGGCCGTGTACGTGGCTCTCGGCCTCAGCGATCTCCTGATAAACAGCCAGTACATCCAGTGCCACCGAAGTGGGTAGTTTCATGTGATCACCCACGATATGCTCGATATCGTGCATGCTGCTGTGATGGTGATGGCCGTGCTCATGCTCGTGGTGTTCATGGTCACATCCGCAGCCTTCTTCCTCACCATTGACGAGCACCGACATGTGCGTCCCGGTGATGCCGCATTTCACAGAAGGTTCCGCCACATATTTCACACCCGGGATCCCGCGCGAATTCAGTTTCTCAACAAAAGCTTCACGCTCTTCTTTTGGAAGAAGCTCGAAAAGCGCTGCGCTCAGCATATCGCCTGCGGCGCCCATAGAACAGTCGATGTAAAGAGTCTTCATGATTTTGCCTCCATATGGTTGATCATACTGGCCTGATATGCGGCGCCGAATCCGTTATCGATATTGACGACGGATACACCGCTGGCGCAGGAATTGAGCATGGATAATAGTGCAGAGAGCCCTTCAAAAGCAGCGCCATATCCGACACTGGTCGGGACGGCGATGACAGGGCAGTCGGCAAGACCTCCGATGACGCTTGCGAGCGCGCCTTCCATGCCGGCGATCGCGATGATGACACTGGCGGTCATAATTTCTTCTTTGTGGGCGAGGAGCCGGTGCAGTCCGGCGACCCC
>ONFC01000084.1 GCA_900317035.1 uncultured Eubacteriales bacterium | reverse complement strand
GATGACCGCATATCAATTTCTGGTATGTGGTTATTGACTTTTCTCGACGAAAGGGAAGAAGAAGTTTTTCATAATACCGCTTATTGTGGTATTACTGGCTGCGATCGGGGTAGGTGCGTTTTTCCTGTTCTTTAGGAAGAATCAGACAGATCCGAAGGAGAAGCAGATCCAGGTCCTTGATGCATATTTTGAAGCAATGTCCGATATGGACTTTGATACTATATACAGGCTGAACGCTCCTGATAGTGATGAGCGGTTTAATGTCGGTACGGATAGAGTGTCGCTTACAGAACTCTTGACAGATAAGTATGGGTATTATAGAGGCATTTTTGATCAATCGACGTACATGTTTGGTCGGTTTCGAGAAATGTTTATGAAATCATATGGGTTCCCCGATTGTGACTTAGATGATTATCGCGAAGTGAACAAGGATCCAGACCTTTTTAGAGAACATTACAAGGACTTCGAGGCGGAATACGACCTTATCTCTTTGGAAAATGCATCCGAGTATGAGATAAGTTACGGAAACGGAAGAAGAACAGTGGAAGACATGGCGGAATATATCGCCGACGATATGGGGCTTGATGTCGAAGATGTTTATATTGCCAAGATCCATATTTATTGGAGCTACGGTGATAAGGAATACGGATATGATAAATCATGGTGGGATAACGAAAAGTATAGAGAAGTCGTGGGAGAATCCGGACCGTATGATGAAAACATCGGTAAAAAAGTCCAAACTTATAGAGAATATGTAGATTACTACGACAATTTGGAATATAACGTATTCCTCTATGAGGTGGATGGTGAGTGGTATATCTACAACATTAATATGAGAGAGAACGGGTATGGCTGGAGTGTGGATTAATTTGAGATGAGTTGGTATACTTTACCCGCTTATCGGATGGAAATGAGGATATATAAATGAAGATAACTTTTTTCGACACAAAAGAATACGATAGAAGTGCTTTTGAAGAGGCAAGACCCGAGGACATGGAGTTTAAGTTCTTCGAGACGAGATTGACTTCTGACTCGGTGGAACTGGCAAAGGGTGCGGATGCGGTGTGCGTGTTCGTCAATGACGAAGTCAGTGCACCGGTGATCGACCGGCTCTGTGAGCTGGGCGTCAAAGCGGTCGCGCTTCGCTGCGCAGGATATAACAATGTGGATGTGAAGCACTGCTTCGGAAAACTCCACGTTTTCCATGTGCCGGCGTATTCGCCCTATGCGGTAGCCGAGCATGCGATGGCGATGCTTCTGACATCGATCCGAAGGATCCATAAAGCGTATATCCGGACACGTGACTTTAACTTCTCGCTGAATAACCTTACGGGATTCGACCTTCACGGGAAGACCGTGGGTGTCGTCGGAACGGGAAAGATCGGCCGGATCTTCATCTCGATCTGCAGAGGCTTCGGCATGAAGGTCCTTGCCTATGACAAATTCCCGTCTCCGGAATACGACGGTGCGGAAGATGTCACCTATGTTTCCCTGGATGAGCTGCTCGCCAAGAGCGATATCATCTCGCTGCACTGCCCGCTGACGGAGGATACGCTCCATCTGGTCAACGCGGAGTCGATCGCAAAGATGAAGAAAGGCGTCGTGCTGGTCAACACCAGTAGAGGTGCCCTGATCGATGCGGAGGCACTGCTGGCGGGGATCAAGGACAGAAGAATCGGTGCGGCCTGCCTCGATGTGTACGAAGAGGAAGCAGATATCTTCTTCCAGGATTATTCCGGACATATCTTAAGCGACGACGTGCTCGCGAGACTGATCTCCATGCCGAATGTCATCGTCACCTCGCACCAGGCGTTCCTCACGAAGGAAGCACTGAAGAACATCGCGGATACGACGATCGAAAACCTCCGGGAATTCGAGAAATCCGGGATGAGTGATAATGAACTGTGCTATCAGTGCGGAAAAGTCGAGCAGTGCCGGCATAAGAGAAATAAAAAGTGCTTTTGACGCGGTAAGGTGTTAGAATTCAAGATTATATTACCTGTGTTATAATATACGGATAATATGGAGGAAACTTATGAAAGCTTTGATTCTTAATTCCGGTCTGGGTTCGCGTATGGGCGTCCTGACCTCTGAACATCCGAAATGCATGACGGAGGTTTCTTCGCATGAGACTATCCTTTCACGCCAGCTGCGGCTTATTGCCGAAGCGGGGATCACGGAAGTCGTAATCACGACCGGCTACTACGATGCGGTACTGGTGAACTACTGCCATTCCCTGGAGCTGCCGATCCACTTCACGTTCGTGAAGAATCCTATCTACGATAAGACAAATTACATCTATTCCATCTACTGTGCCAGAGAGTATCTGGACGACGATATCCTGCTGATGCACGGCGACCTCGTCTTCGAGGAGGAGGTCTTCGACAAAGTGGTGAATTCTCCTGTGTCCTGCATGACGGTGTCCTCGACGCTTCCGCTTCCGGAGAAGGACTTCAAGGCGGTCGTAAAGGACGGTATGGTCCTTAAGGTCGGTGTCGATCTCTTTAACGATGCGATGGAAGCGCAGGCGCTCTATTTCCTGAAAAAGGATGACTGGAAAACCTGGCTCGGAAAGATCTGTGAGTTCTGTGAATCCGGGAATACGAAGGTCTATGCGGAAAATGCACTGAATGAACTCAATGGTGCTGCGAATATCCATATTCTGGATGTCGAGAACATGCTGTGCTCGGAGATCGATAATCCTGAGGATCTTGCGGTCGTTTCCCGAAAACTCAAAGAGATCGAGTCACGTACCGTTTACATGTGTTTTGCCTCGGATATCATTCACGCAGGACATATCCGCATTATTAAGAGAGCGGAAAAACTCGGTAAGCTCATTATCGGCGTCCTGTCGGATGAAGCCGTTTCTTCGTATAAGAGAAAGCCCCTGATCCCGGCATCGGACCGTAAGATGGTATATGCGAATATCAGTGGTGTTTCTCAGGTCGTGGACCAGAACACGCTTTCGTATAAGGAAAATCTTCTGAAGTATAAGCCGGATATCGTCGTACACGGTGATGACTGGCTCGACGGCTTCCAGAGACCGATCCGTGATGAGGTCACGGAGGTCCTTGCGTCCTATGGCGGAAAACTGGTCGAATTCCCGTATTCTGCGGACCTGAAGTATCAGGCACTTGAGAAGAAGACCGGATTTACACCCGAGCAGACTGTCCTTACATCGAAGGACAATTATGCGGAGTTTAAAGCGTGGGTCAGAACGAATGTCAGAAGCAAGCTCATGATCGTCTGCGATGACTCGATCAAGTTTATGGAGAAGTTCGGAGAGTGCTTAAGCGAGCTGAAAGCCGGCGGTACGAAGATCGTAGAGTTTTCGGACTTTTGCCCGAACCCGCTTTATGAGAGCGTCGTAAAAGGTGTGGAACTTTTCCATGCGGAAGGCTGTGACAGCCTTATGGCGGTCGGCGGCGGTTCTGCGATCGACGTGGCAAAGTGTATCAAGCTCTATCTGAATCTCCCGGGCGACGGGAAAGACGGTTCCTGGCTAAAGGCTGACTTCGTCTCTAACGATATTCCTTTTATCGCACTTCCGACAACTGCAGGTACCGGATCCGAGGCAACACGCTATGCGGTCATCTACTATAACGATGCGAAGCAGTCGATCACGAGTGAGAGCATCATCCCGGAGACGATCCTTATGGATCCGCATGCGCTCCTGACGCTCCCGCTGTACCAGAAGAAGGCCACCATGATGGATGCGCTCTGCCATGCGATCGAGTCCTACTGGTCGGTCAACAGTACGAAGACGAGCCGTGAGTACAGCCGTGAGGCGATCCGCCTCGTGCTCGAGCATATGGACGGCTATCTTTCCAATAACGAAGAAGATAACGCAGGTATGCTCCGTGCGGCGCATATGGCGGGTAAAGCGATCAATATCACACAGACCACCGCAGGTCATGCGATGTGCTATAAGATCACGAGCCTTTTCCGTGTGGCACACGGACATGCGGCGATCCTCTGTGACAGAGTGCTCCTGCCGTGGATGCTGGAGAACACCGACAGATGTATCGACCACCGCGGAAAAGGTTATCTGAAGGATCTTTTCGGTGAGATCGCGTCAGCGATGGGCTGTGTCGGTGCGGATGGTGCCGGAGATCCGAAGGCGGCTGCTGCGAAGCTTTCTCAGATCTTCGAATCTCTCGAACTGGAAGTGCCGAAAGCGACACCGGAGCAGTTCGAGATCCTGAAGACTTCCGTTAACCCGGTAAGACTGAAGAACCATCCGATCGCACTCGATGTCGACACGATCGATATGCTGTACCATAAGATCCTGAAAGCAGACAGCTGATTCGATCAGGTACAGAATATTCATCCATAGTTTGATTAAAGGAGTAGAGTGGGTTTTCCTTATTATGTAGCTTTGATAGTCGCGGTCTGTATCGCCGGGCTCGCCGTGCTGGTTTCCTGTGTGGAGAACAGGCACACGGTGGGCGTGCTGCTGGCGTTTTATGTCATCGCGGTGCTGATCATCACGCTGTTTGTCCGTACGTACGATCTGGAAGTGAAGACCCTTCTAAATCCATTGTCGAAATATAGTCAGATAGGAAAAAGCCTCGCATCCGACGGGGTCAAGTGCTTTTCCAAGAACAGGGGCATGATCATGGAGATCGTGCTGAATATCCTTCTTTTTATCCCGCTGGGATATCTGGTGCCGGCAGTAAAGGATGCCTTCCGCAAGTGCTGGAAGATCCTGCTTCTGGGGCTCGGGCTGAGTGTTTTTATCGAGGTCTCGCAGCTGGTGCTGCATATGGGATGCTTCGATGTGGCGGATCTTCTGCATAATACGCTGGGCGCCGGGATCGGGTATTTCGTGTGGTGGAAGTGGATCCGCGCGCAGTAAAAGTTTCATTATTTTGCAGGGGGAAACTTCCCTTATAGACGGATTATAATCTCTTCTTATATTAGGAATATACACGCTATTAGATTTTTGATATAATACACCTTGGATTGGTTTATTGATTTGTTGGAAATCAAGTAGTGGAGGTTTTGGGTTTATGAAGAGCAAGCGTTTTCTGGCGATGCTTCTTAGTATCGCTATGCTAATCAGTTCATGGTCTTTATTCGTTCTCGCTGACGGAGATGGCAGTCCGGATGGCGATATTTCTTCCGGAGATACGGAAGAGCCGGGTAATTCCCTTTATGCACTGAAACTAGATGAGATCTATGAAAAGCCGGGTCTGGCTTACGGATCTACATACGCGGTCACTTTTACGCCGGATAAGGATGGAGAATATACCATCATCGCAGGAAATGTAAGTGATGCGGTGATCACGGTGACCGATGGCAATGGTACAGTGGTTCCGCCGGTTTCTTCACAAAACTATAACTGGACGTATGATATAAATCTCCGCCTTTCTGCGGGAAAGACCTATACCATAACGGTCAAGGGCGGAAGCTTCGACCTGGAAAAACCGTTTGCGCTTTGTATGGTACGGACGGCAAAGTCACTCTCCCTTGGCAGAAGTACATTCTTTGCCCGCGGACAGAAAAGTACGTATATTTCTTTTACACCGGATGTTAGTGGTGTCTATAGATTTACTGAAAGTCACCATTCGTTTGAGAGTGATCCTTGGGTGAGCTTCACTATGTCACAGGGAATAAGTGTCGGTGATAATGCTTATATTGCTGACCTTACTGCCGGAGAGACCTATAGTATCTCGGTCTACTGCTCCGGTGATGCAAGCCTTGGCGCTATCGTAAATGTGGATATTACCAGAGAGGTTCAGGTACTTTCGGAGGGACGCACCAATGTTACCGTTCCCGCTAGCTCCGGATATGCAGCGTATACCTTTACCCCAACAAAAACAGGTGTCTATGTTTTCTCTTCAGAAGGGGAATACAATACCAGTATCGAAGTTGTTAAAGAATCAGCAATAGGTACCTATTATTCGAGCAAAGAGGCAGAAAACGGAGGAGGCGGAAATAACTTCCTTCTGCCGCTGCCCCTCGAAGCCGGAGAGGAATACTTTGTGGTGGTGAAAGGGACTGGTGAAGATGCATCAGATATCACATTCCCCGTCACTGTGAAGTACGAAGAGCCGAAAGGGACCGGAAAATATGACAGCCCGGCGGAAAAAGGATATCGGGCATACTATGCATTCCGTCCGGAAGAGTCCGGATACTATATGTTCCTGTGTCCCAACGGGTCTGTCTCTGTAGATCCATATTTAGGTACCGGCTTCAATAGCGGAGATCAGCGTGTTTTTTACGTAGAGAAGGGGCAGGATATCGTGCTGTCGTATTTCAGAAATGAGTATTCTTCTCCCGTAAGTTTTACGATCCTTCCGCTGGAAAAGACGCTGTCGCTCGGCGAGAATGCTCTTACCAAGGAAATAAATAAACATATCTATGCGAAGTTCACTCCGGAAGTAAGCGGAACCTATACGATCACGATGCCGGAGAATGCATATTATGGTCCTGCCTTAATGGGACCGGACAGGTATTCCGTGTCTACGATGAATCATGTATATTATGAAAAAGATTACACATATTCACTTACCGGTGGAGTGACATATGTGCTTGTGATCAATTTGCAGAATAACGACAGTGTGTCAGAGGTCACACTCAAACTGCAGAAGACCCCGCCGCCGATGCTCGGTATGGGAAAGAACACGATGAAGCTCGAGAAGGCGTTCTCATTCACTCCGAAAGAATCCGGAATGTATCAGTTCTACGATAATGCCCATTCAGAGTTACATGTGTATCTTGGAACGGATAATATAGGACGTGTGTGGAACGGAGATTATGAGACAGGATTCAGTACAACTGCTGTCAAATTAACGGCCTTAGAAGAATACACGATCAAGCCTGAGTACTATTATGATTATAACGAAGATACTATCGATATTTTCGTGAAAGAGGTAGCGGAATTGAGCGCCGATGAGAATACGGTCAGCAAGGCCGGTATGTACACGGAGACAACGTTTGTTCCGGATGAAACGGGAATATATTTAATAACTTGTGAAGGTGGATCCCTGAGTAATCTTTACCGCTTATATGGAACTTCTTATTCGGATGTCTATGAATCATTCGAGGAAAAAGGCGTGAAATATGCCCTTCTTGAGAAAGGTTGCGAATATGTCCTGGAACTGAAGAATGATCCGGCAAATACATCGGATACGATCCTTGTAAACATCGAGAAGGAAAGAGTTCTCACGATGGGCAGAAATGAAGATGTACTCGTAAAGCAGTCGGAAGCATATAGTACTATCTATACCTACTACAGCTTCATTCCGGAAAAGAGCGGAACATATACTTTCCGCACGGAAAACGGTGACAACGTCAATGCATTTATCTATGAAAAAACCGATAGGAATAATGAGGTCAGCCGCGGATATGTGTCATGGACAACTTATAATATGACGATGACCGCAACGCTGGAGGCAGGTCATCTCTATCATGTGAAGATGTGTATCGAGAATCCCACACAGCAGACGCAGGATGCTCTCGCAGACCTGATCATCGAGCAAACTCCGGCGGAGAAGCTGGAGGGCTATTCGCTGAGTCTGGACGGAACGATCGCAGTGAACCTGCATCTGTCGCTGGCGGACTTCGTAGCGGAAAGTAAAACCGCAGTCCTTCAGTGCACATTCCCGAATGGAAAAGTGATCAACTATAAGATGGATGATGCAGACATCAAGACGATGAACAACCAGAAATACTATGTATTCCATCTTCCGGTTGCGGCAAAGGAAATGTCCATGATTATCTATGCGCAGATCATCGATGAGGCAAATGAAATTACCGGAGAGAAGTATTCCGTAAGCATCGATGAATATGCCCGCTATCTTATGGGCTATGCCTATGATTCCAAAGGAAATGTCTTAAATAAGGAATTCGCCGCTGCTGTTCCTCTGGTAAAAGCACTTCTGAACTATGGTGCGCGGGCACAGAAGTATTTTGAGTATAACTATAATAACGCCCCGGCGAACTGGATGCTGAGCTCTGAGGAAAAGGAACTTCCGGATCTGAATCCGGATTCCATCCCGAGCTATGACTTGAGTGAACAGTCGGAGAGACTTCCGGATGGCCTAACGTTTGACGGAGCCAGCATATCCATCGAGTCGGAGACTGAGATGAATCTGTATTTTACCAATAAAACAGGTAAGAAGGTCGTCTACTCCGAACCCGTCAGAGGTATCGCGACGGAGGGAAGAAAGTCCGACGGATCCACCATCGTGAAGATCACCGGTATTCCGGCGCATAAACTGGATGAGGTCATCCGGGTAGAGGTCTCGGTCGAAGGAGATCCGAATACATACTTCGTCACCTATAGTCCGATCTTCTACTGCCATAACGTTATCGCGAGAGATCTTTCAGCGACGAGAACGGAGAACCTGAAGGAACTCATGACGGCGTTCTACTTCTACAATCAGGCAGCGAAGAATTATCTCGGCGAGTAATAGAGGGAAACGCTTCCCCGATGCGGGAAGCAGGGAATAAAGGATAAATTTGTTAAATAAATAAGGGAGGAAATAATATGGAATTCGAAAAGAAGTACGAGGAACTCGAACTGGAAGTGATCGTTTTTGAAACCGAAGATGTGATCCGTACGTCCAATAATGATGGTCCGTTTGAACCGAAGTGATTCGTAAAAAAAGAAATTAGTATAGTCTGTGGAATCACTAATTAATTGAAATTAAAACAAATCATAATTCCCTTGGACGGCTCACGCAAAGTGGGCCGTCTTTTTCTGCTTCAGTTTTTTGGAATTCATTGTAAAAAGAGAAAAGTGCTTTTCCACCCGTAAATTCCGATGCTTTTCCACTTGAAACTCAATCAAATTACGTTGTAAAA
>ONFC01000092.1 GCA_900317035.1 uncultured Eubacteriales bacterium | reverse complement strand
CTGCTTCTGCCCGCCTGAGAGTCCGACGCCGCGCTCGCCGACGATCGTGTCGTAGCGGTCCGGCATCTTTCTGATGAACTCATCAGCCACCGAGTATTTCGCGAACTTCACGACATTTTCTTTCGTGATGTTCGTATCGCCGTACGCAATGTTTCCATCGATCGTATCGGAGTAAAGAAGCACGTCCTGTGTCGCCATACCGATATTGGTACGGAGCTGCTTGAGCTTAAACCTGTTGACGTCGATGCCGTCCACGAGCACAGAGCCGGAAGTCGGCTCGTAAAAACGCGGGATCAGCTGGATCAGCGATGTCTTGCCGCAGCCGGTCTCGCCCATGATCGCGACCGTCTCGCCGGGCTCGGCAGTGAAGCTGATATCATTAAGTACCGGAAGATCGGAATCTTCGTACTGGAAGCTGACATGCTTAAACTCGACCTTTCCTTCGAAGCGGCCGGGATGATCGACCGCATCCTCCGGATCGACGATCGAAGGCTCGCTGTAGTAGATCTCCATGACCTTGTCGGCGGCCGCGGAGAAACGCTGGAACTCGTTTAAGATATTTCCCAGAAGTCGCATCGGGTTTGCGATCGCCCACATGAGGCCCGAGAATCCGACAAATTCACCCAGTGTCATTTCGTCTTTTATGAGGAGCGTGCCGCCCACCCACAGAAGTACGACCGGCAGCAGGTTCGCGCAGGCCTCGACGAACGGGAAAAACTTGACCCACACGAGGCGCGTTTTCTTATTCGTATCTCTGTATTCCCGGTTGATCCTGTCGAACTTATCGATCTCGTAGTCTTCCCTCGAGAACGCCTTCACGACGCGGTTTCCGGAAATGTTCTCCTGGGCCGCGGTGTTCATTTGCGAGTGCTTTTCGCGAAGAAGCTGGTGCATCGGCGCGACCTTCTTCCGGAAAGTGAAAACGATGACGAAAATGACCGGTGCCATGGCGAGCAGGTACAGAGCCATCTTGACGTTCATGGAGAAGAAATAGATCGACACGAACGTGAAAAGCGCGAAGCACTCGATGATCATGCGGATGACCCACGCGATGTTGTGGCGGACGGCGTCGAGGTCGCCCGTCAGGCGCGTCATCAGGTCGCCGGTCCGGTATTCGTTATAGAAATGCATGTCCTGGTGCTCGATCTTCTCGAAAAGCTTGTTGCGGATGCGGTAGAGCGCGCGCTGCGAGACATGCTCGTACGCCATGCAGTCGAGATAGACGATAACGGCGCGCAGGATCGTGATGCCGATCATCGCCACGATCAGCGTGTAGAAGCCCTTTTTATCGTTCAGGTACGCGCTCGATGCATCCTCGCCGGTCAGGTATTTGTCGACGATCTTCTGCGAGAAAAACGGTACGGTCAGCTGCAGCGCATTGTACAGGACCGTCGCGATCATCGCTAGGATCAGCATCCAGCGGAGTCCCTCGATATTGTCCCAGATCCACTGGATCTTCGTGCGCGGAAAACGCTTCTTATTCAGTTTTTTCTTCGACTTTTCCCTGTTTTCCATACTGTTCCTGCTGTCCAAATGCCCTGATCTTCCTTCTGTTTCGGGCGCCCTGATTTCTGATCTTCCGGCAAACCTGTTTTCAGCGCTTCCGGGCAAGCTGCTCCCCGTTTTAACGGGCTGTTTAGCGCCTGTTTACCACGTTATCATTCTATTACTGCGCGGCGCCGAATTGTGCCGTGATTTTGCCGATTAGTTTTTGATTTTTGCCATGCGGCCTCTTCGCCTGTTTCCGTCCTGCCGCCTCTTCCGAATCAGTATAGTCCAGCGCGCCTCCGCTGTAATGGTATCGGTAGTATAATCCATTTTCCTGATTTCCTTAGTTTTGGCTTACTGGTTTTCCCCGGGGGTTAATCCATTTTTGAAAATTTGGGGTTTTTGGCCTACCACAAAATAAGCCGAAAACGCGCAGCTTGCATTTTTGGCTTTTTTCCACGGCCACCTTACTAGTCCATATTTCGCAGATCCGCTGTTTTGGCTTACTCCGCCGTCAGCCATATTTACGATTTTTGAGTTTTCGGCCTATTTCCGCTCGAAAAGCACTCAGCCAATTTCCGTTTATTGCGTTTTTTGGCTTACTTCGTCCTCCCGGCACCGTTCGCCGAGCCATACTCCCGATCTGTACTCCGAATCATCCTCTCGGTACCGATTCCGAACTGCTTTCCTGTCATGAAAAAGAAGGATCAAATTCTTTCTTTGACATTCCTCAAAATCGTGCAATTCTTTGCCCGTCAAAGCACTCAAAAACCGCTGATTTTTGCGTTATCCGGATCACTGTGGTAAAATAAACACAACTATGCTTTAAGATGCACATATATGCGTGCGAAACGGAACGCGAAATAGAACGCGAAACGGAATATAAAAAGAAAGGAGAAAGTCATGAAGTTTTTCGGATCGAAGAAGAACGATTCAGATTCGGTGATTGCATCCGATTCGGCGAACGCTTTGGATTCGGCGAACGCTTTGGATTCAGCGAACGCTTTGGATTCGGCAAACGTTTCTGATTCGGCGAACAAGCCTGAATCGAAGGCCGCTTCGAAAGAGAAAAAGCACCATAACGCCAACCGCGTGTCCTATGGCATCGGCACCGCAATCGTGATCCTTCTCGCTTTCTCCTGCGTCGTCGGCGCCGATTCTTTCCTGACGGAAAATGCGGGCACCGAGGGCGAAAACTACGATATGGTCACCCCGGATTACTACTCTTATTCCGAGAACCAGACCGGCGGAACTGTAAGTGGTCCGGCCGAGACGAAAAATGCTGAGTCCGAGGTTACGGTCGAGGAATCTTCCGTGACGGTTCCCGAGACTTCTGAAACTTCCGCAGAAACCGTTCCGGAAGACACGACTACAGTCCCGGATACGACGGAGACACTGGATCCGACCGGCGAGAGCGCTATGCCTTCTGAGCCGACGGAGCCCGCTGCACCGACCGCGACCCCGAAGCCGACCCTCGTTCCGACTCCGACGGCGACTCCTATGCCGACGCCGACCCCGAAGCCGCAGTGGACCGAGTCTCCCTACAGCGACATTGTTTACGCCACCGGTGAAGTAAACGTCCGTAAGGGCCCGGGCACGGAATTCGAGATCACGAAGACCCTCAAGCTCGGCGATCCGATCGAGGTCGTCGCGAAGACCAGCAACGAGTGGTTTAAGACCATCAAGGGCACCTACGTCAAGTGCTCCCTCTGCTCTGCGTACAAGCCGGTAACACCGACTCCTGTGCCTACAAAAGCACCTACCCCGAAGCCGAAGGCGACCCCGACTCCGAAGCCGAAGCCGAACGCCACTCCGACTCCGAAACCGAAGGCTACTCCTACGCCGAAGCCATCTTCCGGTGAAGGCGGCGGAAATAAAGAAGGCATGACCCTCATCGGTTCTGACTTCAAGATCACATTCTACGGACCTGACTGGGCCGGTGCAGGTACTGACAACCGTCAGACCGCGACCCACACCACCTGTGTCGAGGGCAGAACGGTCGCTGCTGACTGGGGCATCCTCCCTGCCGGCACGAAGATCTACATCGAGAACGATCCTCTCGGCGGTGACGGTTATTACGTCGTCGAGGACAGAGGTTCCGGCGTCAATGGCCACCATATCGACATCTTCGCTGAAAACGGCGAGCACATGAAGTCGAAGAGCGGCTACAAGGTCTATATCGTTAACTAATGACTATTACGTTCCTTCATCGAACGTGCAAAAATACAACAAAGTTTCCGTGAAACCCCTGCTGTTACAGCGTTTCCGAAAACAGAACAAGAGGTATAAATGGTAAAATCTCAAAACCGGACCATGTCCGTTTCGGACACTTCGGATGGCGCAAAATATGGTAACGCCGTCCGGCTTCCTTCTGCGTCCCGAAAGACGTCAGACAATTCCACCAATTCCGGGAAATCCGGCAATTCCGCAAACTCCGGAAAATCCGGAAGCTCCAAGCGTTCTTCCCACAACACATCCGGGAAGGCCGCATCCAGAGGCTCCGAGAGCACCCGTAAGAAAGAAGGCGCTGCTTCACGTAAGCTGACCGGAGCCGCTCCCCGTAAGATCTCGGGCAACCCGAAGAAAAAGAATTCTTCTAATTCCGCTCCAAAAGCACCCGTCAAGGCAGCTTCAGCCAAAGGCGCAAAGAAAAGTGCTTTTGCATCGGTACAGGACGACGTACTTTCGCAGATCAACGACACTTTCTTAAAGACCGTAAAAGACGCGGAAAAAGCGTTTGCGAGCAAGAAAGAAAAGCATAAGCTAAAGGTCATTCCGCTCGGCGGCATGCAGGAGATCGGCAAGAACATGACGCTTTTCGAGTACGATAATGACATCATCATCGTCGATGTCGGCGTCGCATTCCCGGAAGAAAGCATGCTCGGCGTCGATTCCGTCATCCAGGACTACACGTACGTTCTGCAGAACAAAGATAAGGTGCGCGGCATCTTCCTGACGCACGGACACGAGGACCACATCGGTTCCCTCCCCTTCCTGATGCGCGAGCTCAAATGCCCGCTCTACGGCGGTAAGCTCACGATCGAGCTGGCGCGCCACAAGCTCATGGAAGCGGGCGTCGGCACCAGAGGCATCGAGCTCGTTTACTGCGCCGCGGGAGACACGATCAAGGCCGGCTCTTCCTTCGCGGTCGAGTTCATCCGCGTCAACCACAGTATCGCGGACGCATTTGCATTTGCGATCAGAACACCGATCGGAAACGTCATCCATACAGGTGACTTTAAGATCGACTTTACACCGATCAACGGCGACCCGATCGACCTCGGGCGCTTCGCCGAATACGGCCGTCAGGGCGTTCTGCTGATGCTCGCAGAGAGCACGAACGTCGAGATCCCGGGCTCCTCCCCGTCCGAAAAGCACGTGGGCGAGTCGTTCCAGCGGATCTTCCAGAACACCAGGGGCCGCATCATCATCGCGACATTCTCTTCGCACGTGCACCGTATGCAGCAGATCTTCACCGCTGCGGAGATGTACGGAAGAAAGGTCGCGCTCATCGGAAGATCGATGCTGAACACTTTCTCCGTCGCAAATTCACTGGGCTACATCACCATGAATCCCAGCACCCTGATCGATATTAATGACATCAATAAATATGAGCCCGAGGAGGTCGTTATCCTGACGACCGGATCACAGGCCGAGCCGATGTCCGCGCTGTCGCGTATGGCTTTCGCATCGCACCGCGTCGTCGATATCCACGAGGGCGATACGGTTATCCTCTCCGCGCACCCGATCCCGGGCAACGAGAAGCCGATCTACCGGGTCATCAACGAGCTGTTCCGAAGAGGTGCGCACGTCATCTACGAGTCTCTCGCAGACGTTCACGTATCCGGCCACGCTTACCGTGACGAGCTCACGCTGATCCACACGCTGGTCCGCCCGAAGTTCTTCGTGCCGTGCCATGGTGAATACAGAATGCTCTTCCGTCATGCCGCGCTCGCGCAGCGCCTGGGCACACCGGAGTCCCGGACATTCATCCTCAACAACGGCGATGTCCTCGAAGTTTCACAGGATTCCGCGAAGATCGCGGGATTCGTACCTGCTGCGCCTGTTCTCATCGACGGCGCCGGCGCAGGTGACATCGACAACCGCGTTTTCCGCGACCGCCGCATCCTCGCAGATGACGGTGTCGTATCCGTTTCGATCGTACTTTCCAAGGTCTCCGGCAAGCTTCTCTGCCCGCCGGCGCTTTCCTCCGTCGGCTTCCTCTTCGAGAGTGAGGCCGGTCCTGTCCAGCATGAGTGCGCACAGAAACTCTACAACTATCTGCACCGTCTCGAGACGTCCAAATCCACGAAGTCGATCCGCGACGCAGCAGAGTCCCACCAGATCCGCGACGCCCTGAAAAGCATGCTCTACGAGAGCACGAAGCGCCGCCCGCTGATCATGATCAACGTACTGGAGATCTAATCGCAGGATTCCGCATCGGGCGTGCAACTGGTCAGGACACCCGTCCCACACAAATCGGGTGCCACAATCTTATTAATTCAAAAGAAACCGCAAGGCGCAAACTGACTGATCAGTTTTGCGCCTCGATTTTTGCGTATTTATCTGTGAAAAAGAAAATGCTGAAAATCAGATTTATAGTATATGAAAGCACTGATACGACCGCTTTTAGTCTGTGGTCAATGACGGATTCTCTTTGTAAAATCACTGATGAAAGGTGTTCGTCATGAGTGAATTATCGTCGATCGTAGGTCAGAGAATTCGAAGATATCGCATCCGCCGCGGCCTGAGTCAGGAGGCTCTGGCGCGTCTTTGCGAGCGTCACCCTACATATATCGGTCAGATCGAACGTGGCGAGACAAACCCGACCCTCGACTCTCTGGAAAAAGTCTGTCAGGCACTCCAGATCCCTATGTCGCAATTACTCGAAAAGGTGGAAAAAGAACCCATCCGCACTGACGACATCGCGCTGCAGTGCTACGATATCATGTGCAGTAAATCAGAGGACGAACAGAAAGATCTGATGGACCTGATCCTCGCGATCGAGCACTACAAAGACGTCGATTAAGCAGCCGGGCAAGTGCTTTTCGATCAGGCGCCGTTGCCGCCGCGCTTCTGTCTCTCCGCGACAAGCTTATCGAAATTCTTCTTCTCGATCGGATTCGTGATGTACTTACCGGGATTTCCATTGAATTCGTCCATCGAGATCTCTTCCTTATACCAAGGATACTTCTTGTACCGCGTCTGGTTCTCGGCCTTGCTGAACTTGACGCCGTGGAGCGCGCAGATGTCGTTGATCGCGACGCGGATGTCGTCCGTCGAAAGCGCCGCGAGCTTATCGGCCGGGATCTCTTCGGTGTCAATATTCGGGAAGATAAAACCGTCGCGGTCCGCAGGCGCAGAATTCTCCGGCAAAGCGATCTTCAAAGATTCATCGATATGCGAATCAGACTTCGTATAACCCTTGGATTTACCTGAATTCTCAGCAGATGAAATAGCAAGGTCGAGCTTCGAGCTGCCGCGGACAGTCCATCCGTTGTGAGTAAAATCGGATGTGGACCAGCCACCGCCCTGAATGTCCATCGAGCCGTTATCGTAAATACCGCTCATGCCGTCATGCCAGAAGTACTCGACATACGCGCCCGAAGACTTTTCCTTAACGACCACCTGGTATACAGGGTAAACAATGCTACTGATATCGCCTTCCGGCATGGTCTTGCTTGTGATGACACATCCGAGGAACTGGGCCGAGTACAGCTCGATATCCGACGCATGCCTGATCTCTGCATCCAGATGGCTTCTTGCGAGCTCCTGGATCTCATACAACTGTTCGCTGGTAAGCTGGTTATAAGTCGTGACCCCGTTATTCTCGGTATTTCTCGTGACGACCGGATCCGTTTCCGTCGGATCTGCCGGAGTGGTATCCGTGATCACCGGCGGAGTGTCCGTGTTATCTGTATCGTCTGTGATCTCCGTGTCATCGGTGTCCTCTGTATCGTCAGTGTCTTCTGTTTCGTCAGAATCGCTCGTCTCGTAATCTGAATCCTTCGTTCTGCGGGTCATTTTCTCGTCCGAATCATCTTTCAGCTTCGGCATGATCACAAACAGGAAAAGCGCCATCAGGGCGGCAATCACTGCAAGGATCGTCGGGAACAGGATGTAGAAGAGTTTCTTCTTATCTGTTTTCTTCTGCCCGTCATTCTCTTCATAATAGTCGTCATCGTCGTCGTAATCGTTCTGCGGCGCGGGCTGATACTGCTGCGGCTGGGGCGCCTGGTACTGCTGCGGCTGCATCGGGGGCGTCGGTTGCGGCTGGGGCTGAGGCTGATATTGCTGCGGCGCAGCCTGGTAGCCCGGGACCTGCGGCTGCGGCGCCTGATACTGCTGCGACTGCGCGGGCTGCTGGTATGGCGCCTGGTACTGCTGCGGCTGTGCTGGCTGCTGATAAGGAGCCGGCTGCTGGAATTGCTGATACTGCGGCGACTGCGCGGGCTGATACTGCGGCGCCTGGTACTGCTGCGGCTGTGCGGGCTGCTGGTATGGCGCCGGCTGGTAATTCGCAGCCTGGTTTGCGTAGGGCTGCGCCGCCGGCTGGTAATTCGTATTCTGTGCGGGGGACCCAAAAGCGGGCTGCACCGGCTGGAATCCCTGTGCATCTATCTCCTGCTGGAAGCTCGCAAAGTCCTGGATCTCCGGAACACCTGCGTTTGCAGGGGCCTGATTTGCATATTGCTGCGGCGCCTGCTGAAAATTCATTGCCTGCGGCGCGGAATTCGGATCTGGGAATTCCTCGAACCAGCTCTGATTCGGATTATTCCCGCCATTCATAT
>ONFC01000081.1 GCA_900317035.1 uncultured Eubacteriales bacterium | reverse complement strand
AAGAATGAAAACGGAACGGCGATCACCTACACATGGTCTGAGCCGAGTGTGACCGGATATACTTCCACAACGACGGTATCCGGAAATAAGACAACGCTTACGAATAAACATACTGCAGAAGTAGTTTCTGTAACTGTTGAGAAGGTCTGGGATGACAGTAATGACCAGGATGGACTCCGTCCGGCATCTCTGGATGTAACGCTTCAGAAGAATGGAGCAGACCTTAAGACTGTAACACTGAACGAAGCGAACGGCTGGAGCTATACAGAGGCGAACCTGCCGAAGAATGAAAACGGAACGGCGATCACCTACACATGGTCTGAGCCGAGTGTAACCGGATATACTTCCGGCAAAACAGTATCCGGTAATAAGACGACGTTTACGAACAGTCACACAGCAGCCGTGATATCTTTGACTGTTGAGAAGGCTTGGGACGACAACAATAACCAGGATGGTATCCGTCCTTCTGAGCTGAAGGTAACGCTTCTGAAAAATGATGCGGATTACGCAGAAGTGACACTGAATGATGCGAACAACTGGACAGCGACAGTGGACAATCTCCCGGCGAAGAATGGTGCACAGGAGAATGTGTACAGGTGGGAAGAAAAAACTGTTCCGACAGGATACAACTTCGTAGGTGCCAGCAAGAGCGGCTCAGTGACAACACTTATTAATGAGCATGCAGCAGAAGAGATCACGCTGACAGTAGAGAAGGTCTGGGATGATAACGGTAATGTTGCCGGTCAGCGTCCTGCCAGCCGCAGATGTCACTCTGGATGAGACAAACAACTGGACCGCGACAAAGACTGTCCCGAAGTACAACAACGGAACAGAAGTAAGCTACAGCTGGGAAGAGGATGTTCTGCCACAGGGTTACACAAAGACGTCCGCAGTGAATGGAAATACCACAACGCTGACAAATACCTATGATCTCTCCCGTGAGAAGACATCGGTAACAGTTAAGAAGGTATGGGACGATAACAATGATGCGGATGGCAAGCGTCCGGCAAGCCTCGAAATGAGGAACAGTCGTAACACTTAGTGATGCGAACAACTGGACAGCGACAGTAGATGATCTGGCGAAGTACGATGCAAACGGTACAGAGATCACCTATAGCTGGACGGAAGGCTCTATGCCGCAGGAGTATTCAAAGACAGGTGAAGAAACAGTCGGTAATACGACAACGTTCACGAATACCTATACAGCACCGGCACCGGTTCTCGGAAGCCTGAAGATCGAGAAGATCCTTGGTGCGGATGCTCCGGCAAGTGCTGCATCGAAGACATATCACTTCACCGTGAGCGGTCCGAATGGGTACACTGCGAATGTCGAGATCCAGGGCACGGGTTCTAAGGAACTCACAGGTCTTGAACTTGGTATCTATACGGTTACCGAGGATAAAGATGATGCAGAGATCGACGGTTACACGCTGAGTGTTTCGAATAGTGGAGTAAGTATCGAACTTACAGATGATACACAGAAGACAGTTTCGATCACGAACAATTACTCCAAGAAGACGGAACCGACGGATACGCAGCCAACGGATACGCAGCCGACGGATACACAGCCGACAGGATCGAAGCCGACGTCCACTGAACCTTCGGAGACGGAAGGATCTTCTTCCGGAACAGCTCCGACAGAAGGTCCGTCGGAAGAGTCTCCGACACCGACACCGGATCATGAAATCGAAAGCGTCACGATTGATGACAAGCCGGTTTCTCCGGATGACTACAAGAAGAATCCGGATGGTACGGTCGAGTTCACTCCGGAGACAATCGAGGGTCTGACACTTGGAGCACACCGTGCAGTGATCAGATATAAAGACGGTTCGACAAAGACGATCGAGTTTGAAGTTATTTCTTCCAATAGAGGAAAGAAGATCGTCAAGACCGGTGATGTCGGCGGACCGGATATCGTTCCGGTAGTATCGCTCTTTAGCGTAGCTGCGGCATCGATCGTGATCGTGCTCATCAGAAAGCGCCGTTCACAGAAAGACGAACTGTAATTCCACAGTTTTCAGGTAAAACTTAAAAAGGGAGTGTCACCGTCATAGGTGACACTCCCTTTCTTATTGCTTCAATGTGAACTCGTGTGATTATGTGATTTAATAATCCATATAGTCATCTAAATCGTCATAGTATTTATCAACCACCCGCCCGGTATTCCTTGTTTTGTCGATCTTGGAATAGAACGGAATGTCGACCAGGAACAATAAAAGAGCAATAGATGCGAAAACAATAGCAACTACTGTGACCGCACTACAGTTCTTTGTGGCTAATGCAACAATAAGTAATATCCATGAGACGAGTACTATACCCGCAGATATCCAGAAGAGGGCGATCCATGTTGAACAGTTATTTCTGATTGACTCGGTAACGCTTCCCCAGGAAGGAACGACAACCGGGATCGTGAGCATGATGATCAGTAAAAATATCGCGCCGATCGCGGCGAGGAGTGCTGCGATGGAACAGCCTTTTTTCTTCTTCCGTTTGACATTGCCCTGCTGGACGGCCATCGGGTATGGCGGATAATAAGGAACGCTCGGCTGCACAGGCTGCTGCATCACCGGCGGATATGCGGCCGGATACTGATAGGGGACTTGCGGGGCTGCCTGAGCAACCGGAGGTTGAGGAGCAATCGGCGGAACCGGTGGTTGAGGTGCAACCGGCGGAACCGGAGGAGCGGATGCGAAGGCCTGTCCGCAATAACAGCAGAATCTGCTGCCATCGGCTAATTCTTTGCCACACTTATTACAAAACATAGAAAAATCCCCCCCTTTGATTTTGATTCCCGGAAGATAAGAATCAATACTAATCACATTATAGTTCTGCCAAAACAAGCGCGCAATGTCACTGCGAAAAACAGAGAATATGGGAAATAGTGCTTCTGGAGTATGAGAAAAATCAGGAACGGTACAGGCGGTTTCTCTTAAACTGGATAACTTCACGTTTGAAATCTTCTTCGAAAGTGTTTCTTGCTTTCATGGTCCACCAGTCATGACTTAAGCGGTCGAGCTCATCCATGCGGGAGAAAACGGGATCTTTTCCGAAGTGAAAAGCATCGGAAGCGCGGGAAAGGATCGGGATCTCCGAACCGCTTCGCATGGCTTTCAGAACGGTTCTGCCTTTTTCGGAAAAGCCGAGAAGACGCAGATATCGCGGATCATCAAGATGAGAAAGATCCTCTTCGTTCTGTCCGATGACTAGAGAAGTAAGTGCGCGGAGGATCCGTGTATAAGAGAAACAGCGGGTCTCGACGGCCTCGCGGAAAGAAACGGATATGTCTTTTCCCGGGTCAAAATGCATGGATCGGACGGCGCTTTTCAGATGGCCTGCCAGCTGCGGTCCCATGTGTGCGGCCGAAGCGATGCGGGATAGCTCCATCGAACGGATCAGCGGAATGGCTGAAGAAACCAGTTCTTTTTCGCCCATCGGAACTGTACCGGAATTCCACAGATGCAGCATCTCGGCAATCATCGGGACCGGCATATACGGGAGAAGCTCCGAAGCGGATGCGATAAAATCCCCCTTGGACAGAGAGCTGTAACGGGTAAGGATCTGTTTCCGTAAGGCTGTTGCACTGGGAAAAGCACTTTCCTTCAAGCTTTCTTCGTGATAAGCATCCTCGCGTAAGAGAAGATGCGGCGCGATAGAGGAACCGGCGCGGTCAAGCTCGCGCAGATAGGCGATTGCCAGGATGTTATTCGGCGCATGGATGATCCTGCTGAAATCCTCGGGAGAAACAGAGTCTGATCCCGACGTGCGGGACGCCATTACGGAAGATGCTGCCTGCTCCCAGGAGGCGGCATAGGAAAGACCGTTTTTCTGGCAGGTATCCAGGACTTCGGAAAAAGCAGGATCCGATTCAAAATCGATCTTTGCAATTTCCGAAAGATCGGTAAGTGAATCATGTTCTGCTCCGAAATAAAGATCGGTGATCACGCCGCTTCGGATCAGAGACGAAACGGCACCATGCGCGAAGCGGTCGGCAGATCCTGTCGCAAAAGTAAAAGGAAGCTCCAGGACCACGTCCACACCGCAGGAAAGAAGAGCGCAGACACGGGAGGTGCGGTCTGTCAGGGCAGGGATACCGCGCTGGACGAATTCACCGCTCATGATAACGACGACCGGAGTATACTCCCCCAGCTCTTCACGGATCCTGCGGATCAGACGGAGATGTCCGTTGTGAAGGGGATTATATTCGGCTACGATTCCGGCGACGCTCATCTTGTCCTCCTGATAAAGTGGTACAATAAATATACTCTATTTAGTGCTTTTCGAAAAGGAGGACCGGCTATGCCGTCAATGACCTCAGTAAAATACAGTAATGCGAAATTCCGGAAGATCGCCCTGATCTGTGGGATCTCCGTAGCTGCTGTGATACTGGTGGCCGTCGGAATCTATTTCCTGATCCATAACGGAGTCTTCTATAAGAAAACAGATACGGATGGAAAGTCATATGAACTGACGCCCGAGATGCAGGAGACAGTATCGGAAACAGCATTTCACCGCGGATATATGTTTTCCGGAACGGTAAGGCTTCTCTCGGAAAACCGTCTGATGGATCCGTGGGTGCTGTCCTGGTATGTGATCCCCGGAACGACGCGAAGCGTGCCGGCGATGGAATCGGCATATGTGGACAGCTTCGATCAGGTGCTTCTTCTGGAGTCCTATGTGAAGGACGGAAAGAGAAGCAAGGCAGAGTCCCTGATCAAGGCAATCGACGATTATCTTATCGATAGCAGCGGATATCTTCTGGCATTTAGAAAAGCAGACGACCTCGCCTATGGAAGCGACAGAAAGAAGGCAGAGAGCTGTGAGCAGAACGAGGACCAGGCGTATCTTCTTCTTTCGGAACCGCCCGTCTCGATGAAGGCGACTACGGGATATCTGCGGGCACTCTTAGATTATTACGATAAATGGGGTAGCAGCAGTACGCTCGACAAGATAAAAACGCTTGCTGGGAAGGTCTTTACCTACGGAGATCAGACTTCGTACCGGGCAGCAGATCAGATGGCTATGCCGACGCCTATTCCGGTCACGGAAAAATCACTGATCACACCGATGCCGGATGACACTGAAAATACTCTGCCGGAGGGATCCGAAAAGAAGAAAGACCAGCTTTTATCTCTGACAGGCACGGAGCTTGCCGCCATGGATCTCGAGGCTATGCGCCGTGCGGCTATTCTTCTTCCGGAATATAAGGAGAAGTATGAAGAGACTGTCCGCATCGTAAAAGAGGGAAAGATCAGCGGAGATCTGCCGCTTTATGCCTGGATGTATACTTCAGGCGGGTATATGTACTACACGGGGAGCCAGACCAATGTCGACCTGGTGTCGTCTCTTTATGTGATGGTGCATCTGGCGGAGATCGGGCAGTTTGATGACGAAGGCTACGCATGGATATCCCAGCAGATCTATAACACCGGATTCCTATACACGTCCTATGACATGATGTCCGGAGATCCGTCCTCAGACGTGGAATCTTCGGAAGGCTACGCACTGGTCCTCTATCTTTCGGTAATCAAAGGAGATGACCATCTGTTCTCCGCGACATATAACGCGATGATGAGAAACTATGCAACGCTCTCGACCAGCGATGCGCTCTATACATTCTTCCGGAATATTCCCGAATCCAGGATCTCCGTATATGCCCGGGAGAATCTCCTGATGGAACTGATCTTAAAGTAGGTGAGAACATGTCGTTTATTCTGCTTCTGGCATTTCTATTCTTTGTGGGAAGTCTCACGGGCTGGGTGCTCGAGCTCTTCTACCGGCGTTTTATCTCGCAGAAGAAGTGGGTCAATCCGGGATTCCTTTCAGGCCCGTATCTTCCGATCTACGGATTCGGTCTGGTACTTCTTTACCTGATCGCTTCGGTGGAGCCGTATATCGATTTTGACCATCCGATCCTCGAGAAGCTGGTGCTTTTCGCGCTGATGATGCTTGGCATGACGATCGTGGAATATATCGCGGGAATCATGTGCCTGAAGTATTTTAAGCTTCGTCTCTGGGACTACACCGACCGCTGGGGAAATATCCAGGGCGTTATTTGTCCTTTATATTCTTTTCTGTGGTCCGTCCTCGGCGCGATCTACTACTTCCTGATCCATCCGCATATCCTGCGTTCTCTCGAGTGGCTGTCCAGAAATCTGGCGTTTTCGTTCTTTATCGGATTCTTCTATGGCGTATTCCTGATGGACCTTTTCCACAGTACAAGGGTCGTTCTGGCGATCAAGAAGTTCGCCAGCCAGCAGCAGCTTATCCTGCACTACGAGGAGATCAAGGAGCGTATCGGCCGGTATAAGGAGAGCCGCCTGATCCGGGCAGGATTTATCTTCCGTATGTGGATGGACAATCCCTTCAGCCGTTTCCTCAAGGACTCGTATGAGACAACAAGAGATGCGATCTCTGATCTGACCGATGGTCTCAAAGAGAGTTTGCAGTCCGCCGGATTTAGCTCGAAAAGCACTTCTTCTGATCCTTCTTCTTCTCCGAAGTCAGAAAACGATAAAAACATAGTAAAAAGGTAGGTTTTTATTCTGTTTTTCCCCGGAGGGTGTGAGTATAATCGTCTCAACAAGGGAAAAGAGGAAGAAAAAATGGATAGTAGAGACAACGCAAAGAAAACAGCAAGAAAGGTAGCACTGGCAGGTGTTTTTGCCGCATTGATATTTGTCGCGACGGAACTTCATATTCCGACCGCGCTCGGATATATCCATCTGGGGGATGGTGTGATCCTGTACTGCGGATATGCGATCGGACCGGCGGCATTTCTTCCGGCGGCGATAGGCTCCGCACTTGCTGACCTGATCGCCGGATATGCAGTCTATATCGCCCCGACATTTATCATTAAAGGCCTGATGGGAGCTTTTGCCGGATTCCTTCTCATGAAACATAAGGGGATCGTCATCCGGATCCTGGCGTTCCTCGGAGCGGAGCTGATTATGCTCTCCGGATATTTCCTTTTCGAAAGCTTTATGTACGGACTTACCGCGGCAAAAGGCGCGATCGTGATGAATCTGATACAGGCCGGAGCAGGCATCGCCATGGCATTCCTTCTGTCCCAGGCGCACTCCCTTGCCGAGGAGAAAAAGAAGAAATAATACGGATAGAATTTTTCCCGGAAGTGCCACTTTGCTGTCCTAGTATTGGGACAGTGGATAGAGTATAATGACACTCTAAAGAAAAAGAAAACCTTTTGTATTCTATCGCAAGAGGTCGGGAGGCACGGATGGATGATTTGCTGGAAAAGCTGAATACTGAACAGAGAGAGGCAGTTCTTCACGACGAAGGACCTCTTCTGATCTTAGCGGGGGCAGGTTCCGGCAAAACGCGCGTGATCACTTACCGTATCGCGTATCTGATCCGTGTGCGCGCGGTATACCCGTCGAATATCCTGGCGATCACATTTACCAATAAAGCGGCAAATGAGATGAGAGAGCGTATCAATACCCTGATCGGGGATACTTCCCGGAATATGTGGGTCGGTACTTTTCACTCCATGTTTGCGAGGATCCTCCGGCGCCATGCGGAGTTCCTCGACTATACTCCGACATATTCGATCCTGGATTCCGATGACCAGCTGAAGGTCTTAAAAGAGTGTATCAAGGAGATGGAACTGAACGATAAGCTCTTTGCGCCCAGGCTCGTTCAGACGATCATCAGCAAGGCGAAGAACGATATGCAGTCTCCGGAGGAGTTTGCTATCATGGCCGGAAACGACATGCGTATGTCCACGATCGCGAAGATCTACCGCAGATATAACGACAAGCTTCTTTCCAATAATGCCATGGACTTCGACGATATCCTCTTTAATACCGTCCGTCTCTTTAAGGAGCATCCGGATGTGCTGACGATGTATCAGGAGAAGTTCAGATATATCCTCGTCGATGAGTATCAGGATACGAACCACTGCCAGTATCTCCTGATCCAGCTTCTTGCAAAGCGGTACAGAAACCTCTGTGTCGTCGGTGATGACGACCAGTCGATCTATTCGTTCCGTGGTGCGGATCTTAGGAATATCCTGGATTTTGAGAAAGACTTTAAAGATGCCAAGGTAATAAAGCTCGAAGAGAATTACCGCTCGACATCCACGATCTTAAATGCGGCCAATGGTGTCATCGCACATAATAAGAAGCGTAAGATGAAGAATCTCAGAACTTCCGGAGATGAAGGAGATCCGATCACTTTCCTTCTGGCGGATCACCATGGTATCGAGGCATACTACTGTGCCGAGAGCATCCGGAGAGACGCCGAGAGCGGTGCTTTTCCATATAGCGATGTAGCGATCCTTTACCGTATGAATGCGCTGTCCCGTACGATCGAGTCCGCGCTCCGTGAGAAGGGCATCCCGTACCGTGTATATGGCGGTATGAGGTTCTATGACAGAAAAGAGATCAAGGATGTTCTGGCATATCTGCGACTGATTTATTCCGACGCCGACAACTATGCCTGGGAGAGGATCATCAATGTGCCGAAGCGCGGTATCGGAGATACCACGGTCGCCAAAGTCCTGGCAATCTCGGAAAGAGAGAATATTCCGGCCCTGACTGTGTGCGAGAGATGCTCGATGTTCCCGGAACTGGGAAGATCTGCGGAAAAACTCTTTGATTTCTATCTGCTGATCGCTAATCTCCGGAAGGTCCTTAACGAGAACGAAGCCTCGTTTTCCGAATACATCGAATATGTTCAGGATAAGTCGGGACTGGTCGGGGAGATCATCGAGCAGCGCGAGAAGAAAGATGAGATGGTCGACCGCGTCGAGAACCTGAAGGAACTTCTTTCAGAAGCCGTGGAATTTGAGGCGAGAAGGAAGAAGGAAGTGGAGATGGCTCTGGTCCAGAATACCGAAGAAGAACTGGCGCAGGATCCATATATGGAGAATGAACAGCAATTCGGGCTGGATCTTACCGGTATCCTGGGCGCATACCTTCAAAATGCCGCGCTGTATTCCGAGGGAGATAATGCAGATGACAGTGAGGATTTTGTCCGGCTGATGTCGATCCACAGCGCTAAGGGCCTCGAGTTCGGTGCAGTGTATGTGGTCGGAGTGGATGAGACGATCTTCCCGAGTGCAAGATCCGTCAACGATGGAGACGTGGAAGAAGAACGGCGTCTGATGTATGTTGCGATCACCCGCGCCAAGAGAAAGCTGACCATCATCTCGGCAAGAAGCAGGATGCTTTTCGGACAGACGCAGAACCTTTCTCCGTCCCGCTTTATCAAGGAGATCCCGCCGCAGTATATGCGTGCGATCGCCAATAAGCGGAAAGAACAGCCAAAGGAACCGGTAAATCCGAGATTCGGGGGAGAGGCGAAGGCTTCTGCTCCGAGCTATATACCGTCCTATAAGGCGGTAAAACCGGCCGCGTCAGCGGGTTCGGATTTTACGCCCGACACGATCAGCAAGGGGATGAGAGTGCTTCATCCGAGATTTGGAGAAGGTATCGTGGTCTCCTGCGAGAAGGTCGCCGGCGACGCACTGATCTGTGTGGATTTTGACGGGATGCGGAAGAATATGCTTCTGAATAAATCCGGCTTAAAGAAGTGCTAGAACAGGTGAAGCAAGAGTCACAGTGAACAGACAGAATAATGATATACTAGACAGGTAAGGAGGATGACAACATGGATAATCAGGAACAATCGCTGTTTGACCAGTTTCCGGCCGAGTTCTCCCATTTGAAGGAGAAGCGCGAAGGAATCAACAATCCGCGTGACCGTCAGCTGCTGACGATCCTTCGTGACGAGCGTGAGAAGAATCTGTCTCCCTATGCTTTCCATACGAAGGACAGCCGTGGAAGAAGATTCGACGAAGAACCCTGTCTTGTCAGATCTCCTTTCGAGAGGGATACAGGCCGTATCATCTACTGTCAGGCTTTCAGAAGGCTCCGGCACAAGACACAGGTGTTCTTTAATGCGAAGAATGACCATATCTGCTCCCGTCTCGAACATGTCATCTATGTAAAGTATATTGCCACCACGATCGCTCCCGTCTCGAACATGTCATCTATGTAAAGTATATTGCCACCACGATCGCCCGCGCGCTGAACCTGAACCTCGATCTTGTTGAGGCGATCGCACTCGGCCATGACCTCGGCCATGCACCGTTCGGACACACCGGTGAAAAGATGCTGGAGAGCTGTGCGCAGAAATACGATCCGGATATCATCTTCCGGCATGAGTTTCAGAGCCTTCGTGTCATCGATCTGCTCGAACAGCGGGCGAGCGGAAATCCGGGTGGACTGAACCTTTCGTTCGAGGTGCGGGACGGTATCGTTTCCCACTGCGGTGAGACATACAGTGAG
>ONFC01000186.1 GCA_900317035.1 uncultured Eubacteriales bacterium | reverse complement strand
CAAAAGCAGCCTTCTCCCAGTAAAGTCCGATCTCCGGATAGCCCTCGCGGTAAGCGATACGGGCCATGCAGAGGTACATGCCGACCTCGGAGCACTCACCGGTGAAGTTTGCCTTCAGCTGGTCGAAGATGTACTTCTTATCCTCCTCGGAAATATCGGGATTATTCTTCACGGTCTCTGCATATACGCCGAACTTATGCTCAGCCGCAAGACCCATGTCTTCTTCCATCTTCTTAAATGCAGCCTTCTTTGCCTTACATACCGGGCACTCATCCGGTGCATCAGGTCCTTCGTAAACGTAACCACATACAGAACATACAAA
This sequence comes from uncultured Eubacteriales bacterium, assembly GCA_900317035.1. Lineage (GTDB taxonomy): Bacteria > Bacillota > Clostridia > Saccharofermentanales > Saccharofermentanaceae > Scatonaster. The sequence continues at coordinate 2,794 of ONFC01000186.1, read as the reverse complement.
CTTTGTCATACTCATTTTCTCCTTGTCTGATTTGATTTGAAAAGCACTCCCCGCGTCTTATGCGCCGCGCTCTTCATTTTCTTTTGCGCACTCCGGGCACAGTCCGTCGAACTGGAGCGAATATCCTATGATCGTATAACCGGAAGTATCAGAAAGCATATCGGCGAGGTCCTTGACCGGCATCACGACATCCGCGACGCGCCCGCACTCACTGCAGTGCACGTGATAGTGCGGGAAGGTCTGGTGGTCGAAGTGGTCGGCACCATTGTTGATACGGATGCGGAGTGCCTCACCGGAATCGGCAAGTTTATTTAAAATACGATAGACGGTCGCGCGGGAGATCGACGGATAGGTGCTCTGCACTTCCGCGACGACTTCGTCGGCGGTGGGGTGATTGCACATCCGGATCAAGGTCTCGTGAACGATTCTTTTCTGAAGCGTATTTCTTTCCTGCATCCTGAAACTCCTGACAAAACTGTGTTATAGATCTTAGAACAGTCACCCGGGATCACTTAAGATGTGTCCAAGTGCTTTTCTACTATTGATACTACATCCTAATAAGGATTATGTCAACATATTATTTCAGGTTTTGAAATCTTTTTCAGATGCTGATCTCCTGATACTTGATCGCCGCATACATACGGATCGCATCGGCGGCCCGGTGGCCTACCGACTGGAGCATCTCCTTTTCCGGTTTCGCCGTGAAATAGCCCTGGATCAGGTCGGCACCGAGCATGATGACCGTCATCAGTTCGTCTTCTGTCTCGACTCCCTCGGCAAGGGCGAGGATATCGTTATCATGTGCAAAATCGATGATATCTTTTACGAAGTGCTGTTTTTGCGGACTGTCCTCGATCATGGCGATCAGAGACCGGTCGATCTTCACATAATTCGGCTGATACCTAAGAAGGTTCGATACATTCGAATATCCCGTTCCGTAGTCATCAACGGCCGTCTTGATGCCCAGTTTCTCACAGACTTTCTTCAGCTTATCGAGGGCCTCATCCGAGATCTCACTGTGCTCGGTCAGCTCGACAACGATGGAGTCCGGATGCGCTTGCAGATATTCCTCCAGAACGCGGATATCCACCTTATCGAGCATGCAGCCCGGGATCGAGTTGATGAAGATCTTCTTGCCGTCCGACAGTTTCGAAATATTCTTCTTCATCTCGGAGATCACATTATGGAACGTCGCCTTCTCCACATCATAGAGACGGTCGTAGTACTCGGCATACCGCAGGATCGACATCGGCGACATATACGGCGTGACATCCGCACGCATCAGTACCTCATAGCCGTAGATCTTTACGGTCCGCACATCGATGATCGGCTGGAAGTGATAGAAAAGTTTATTGTCATCGAGGATCTCACTGACGAGACGCGCCTCTTTCATCTCCTCTTCACTTAAGTCGCGCTTGCCGAGGAGCTTCATGTCATTTGCTTTATCCGCATTTTTCTTACTGATCGCAAGATTTACCAGGCGCTCGATCTCCTCGGACGTCTTCGGGCTTCCGCACTGTATGCCATAGAACAGATCGATATCGTATGGTGCATCGGAATCGCTCATACGCTCACGGACCATCTTCATGAGCTTATCCTTTTCCGCGAGCATCTCGCTGTCGTCCGGACTTCTCGTGATACGCAGCGCGACCATCTCATCATTTCCGACGCGGAAGCACATGCAGTTTCTGCTCGAGAAGACATTTTCCAGGACACTGGCCATCGTAAAGATCGCATTGTCGCCCTCTTTACGGCCATAGTTCCCGTTGATACTGGCCAGATTCTTGATATCGACCGCCAGCGCTCCCATATAGCCGCCGTTATTCTTCATCAGATGCAGGAGCGTCTCCGCTCTTTCGAGGAATCCCAGATAGTTCGGAAGTCCGGTAAGATTATCCGTCGTAATGCCGGTCTTCGCGATCTTATTACTGCCGATCAGTTCGTCCGAGCGCTTATAGCACTCGATGCCGCGGCTGACAGAACGAAGCCATGCACGGTATTCCTGCGTGATGATCTTCTCTTTATCTCCATAGCTGACCGCCGCATATCCAAAAACACTCTCCTGATAATACAGAGGCATAAAGCAGAACCCGGCCGGCTTTTCGCGTTTCTCGTATAGCTCGGGGAGCATGACGCTCTTATCGAAGTAGGAATCCGACAGGATCTTATCATTCCCGTCCGATCCGCTCCGGATGACCTGCATGATCCGGTCTTCGAAGCCCTCTCCGGCTTCGCCGAGCTTCGGATTCAGGCACAGGCTGAAGCTCTCATATCCGCGGATATAGTTCAAAGATACGAAGATCGTACTGATCAGCCCCGTAAAGGACGACTGCGCCAGAAGATCCTCGTCCATCTGGTTCAAGGGGGAGAACATCGATCTTAAGGACAGATCGGTGTCCCAGCTGTCTCTGGTATAGTATCTGGGTTTTGCACTGTCGCAGTCACAGCCGCAGCTTCCGCCGACAAACATATCCATATCGGACTCTATCTTCGGATCGATTTTCCCCGTGATCAGTTCATGCACCCGAAGAGCGGCATTCTGTCCGAGATTATAAGAATCGAGCGCCGTCGATGTCAGAGGTACCGGCGCATGCCTTCCCTCCTGATTGCAGTCGCATCCGACGACCGCTATATCCTCCGGGATCGAAAGGCCTTTTTCGACCAGCCGTTTCGCCAGTCCCAGCGCCATATAGTCATTCGCGCATGCGACCGCTTCCGGGAGTTTGCCGTCTCCGCTGGTCAGACTGTCCGCGAGGCTCTCACCGCTGGTGTACCAGAAGTCGCCGAAGAAGAT
>ONFC01000101.1 GCA_900317035.1 uncultured Eubacteriales bacterium | reverse complement strand
TTCATGTCATCCGACTCCCAGTTAAAGCGCGGCATGGGAATTTTAGAATAAATGGAAAAGGCGACGATCAAAGCTTTTCCCACCTGTTTGATCCATTTCACTGCTCCGTCCTCCTTTGACCGCCCTTTATAAATACGGGAATCCCCGCCACGACCTCCACAACCTCTGCCGCCTCCCTGGCCAGCGCCTCATGTAAGCTTCCCAGGGCAAGCACGTAATCATGGGTTCCCTCGTCATAAGCGATGCCGTCTTCAAATACGTTATTAGACACGATCACCAAATGCGAAACGGCGCCGCAAATCTCCCGGACCTGCGCCAGGATCTTCTCTGCCACGGCCTCTTTGGGGATCATGGTTCCATCCTCCAAAAACATTTCATTTGCCACCAGATTTCCAAGATCCTCCAGCAAAACACAGGCACCTCCGCGGGCTGTGTCATTATCTTCGCCGCGTTTATTCTCTTCTGCCGTCAGTTTGGGAATCACTTCCGCCACGTCCCTTGGCCGTTCCAGGGTAAGCATGCCCTTATCGCGGCGAAGCTCGTGATGGCGACGTACCTTCTTTCTTCCCTCTTCGCCGTAAACCTGCATGGTGGCAAGATAATAAACGGTCTTTTTTCCGCCGGAAAGCTCCATTATTCTTTTTTCCGCATAGGCGGACTTTCCGCTGCCGCTGCCGCCAAACACCAGGATCATCATGGTCTTACCCTGCTCCGCGCTCTCATTTTTCGTTATTGGAAAATCTCTCGTATTGCCTGATCCCGGCCTTTTCAAAGGACGTGCTCTGTTCATAAACCGCATTGGCGGATTTCAAAAGCTGCATCATGAGGACTGCACCCGTTCCCTCTCCCAGCGCCATGTTGGCGTAGATCACGGGAGATACGCCCAGGGCATCCTCCATGAGCTTCATGGCAGGTTCCTTTCCGGAATGGGACGGAATGAGAAATTCCTTCACCCTCTCTTCCAGCCTGCAGGCCACCAGGGCCGCAGCAAAGCTGATAAACCCATCCAGCACAATGGGCACGCGGTACTTTGCGCCTCCAAGACAAATGCCTGTCATGCAGGCTACGTCAAGTCCACCCACGTTTGCAAGTACTTGAAACGCCGCCTCACCCGCAAGATCCGGATCCTGCACTTTTCCATCGCTTTTCTGCTCCCCGGAAGCGGTCTGCCATCCATACTTTTCCAGTGCCTTCCGTATGACCTCCCGCTTATGCAAAAGGCCCTTGTCATCCAGGCCGGCTCCCCTTCCCGTCACCATCTCCGCCGGAATTCCCAGAAGGGCTGCCGTTATGGCGCTGGAGGTACTGGTATTCCCAATCCCCATTTCGCCCATGCAAAGAATGGAATACCCTTGCGCCTTACTTTCCCGTACCAGCCCCATGCCGGCGCAGATGGCCTTCAGCGTCTCCTCCCCGGTCATGGCAGGTTCCCTAAGGAAATTGCGCGTTCCCCTCCGCACCTTCAGGTTTCTTACGTTCGAAGGCGCCTCCTCCGAGTTGATGCCAACGTCCACGGTCAATACGTCAATGCCTGCTTCCCTTGCCATAATGGCAACGCTGGATCTTCCGTTTGCAATGGATGCGGCGCAGATGGCGGTGACCTCCTGTCCCGACTGGCTCACGCCCTCCTCCACAATGCCATTGTCCGCACAGGAGACGATGAGCCTCGTTCTTTGAAGCTCCGGCGTTTCCCTTCCCTGGATCGCACCGATCCTTGCAAGGAGATCCTCAAATTTTCCCATGCCGTCCAAAGGCTTTGCCACGTGATCCCAGTTTTCGCGGATGCGTTGGTAAAGCTCCCGGTCATACCCTTCAATCTCTAATTGTTCCGTCAGTTCCCTAAAACCTTCCATCGCTGCTTTCCTTCTGCCGGTGTTTTCTTCCTCCGGCGTTTTTCTGCGCCGGTGCTTTTCCCGCTTTGTCAGATCGCCGCCTCCCTAAGCATGGCATAAATGGCTTCCACGTCCACGTACTTTCTCATCTCATTTGCCAGAGCGTCATACTGGCTCTCCTTAAACGTCTTCAAGTCTTCCGCTTCCATGGCCTTCAGCGTCACGCCCTTACGGTCAGCCAAAGCCTTTGCCACGCGATAGGCCAGGTCGCCGTGATCAAAGATTCCGTGAACGTAGGTACCGCAGACGTCGCCATCGGCAATGACAAAAGGCTCCCCTTCCCCTTTCCGTCCGGCAATGCTTGTCTCCCCGGCATGGATCTCGTAGCCTTCTACCAGATCCATGTATTTCTGATATTCTTCCGGAGTCCCCCACTGGATCTGATCGACCTGTGCCTGGATCTCCGGCGGGAACTTGTACCTTATAAAATACTGCAGAGTGATCCGGTCTTCCAGAAAAACCGGATCGCTCATGATCGTTAAAGTATCCACCTCTTTATCGGGATCGGTCGGTATTTCGATACGGGTCTCTTCCACCGTGTAGAAGGGATCTGTATCCTTCACGATATCCGCACTATAATCCACATTGTTGTTCGGATTCGTTTTATCATCGCCGGAAATAACTTTATTCGTAGTCTCCGTGGAAGTCTCTGTCCCGCCTTCACATGTCACGCTCGGACCCGTTTTTTTCTTGTCGCAGCCGGTCATGGAAAGGACCAGGATGCCTGCCATAAACAGGGATACACACTTCCTGATTTTTGTATTCATCATAATGCCTCCTGAATAGTAACTACAGAAAACCGCATCTTCCTTTCCGAAGAGGCGGTTCTGCATTCAACCCCTATTTAATTTTATATTGCAAAAGCACTTGCTTACATTACTCTTTTGTCATAAAGGCTCAGTTATTTCTTGCTTCGAAGTCTTCATCGATCGCTTCACGCCATGCGCAGTCCATCTTTCCTTTTCTTCTTACGCTCTGGATCGCCATGCCGACGCACTCATAATTCAGTGCCGTTCCCTTCGCATCGCTGTGATAGTTCACTGCATTCTCTTTCGCGATGCCGAAAGATCTTGCCGTCTCGACCGCATCGATATTCGCGCCGAGGAAGATAAACTCCCAGCCCTTTTCCTTCTTCTTTTCGATCATCTTCTTGACCTTGTCGGAGGAATATTCCCGGCTGCTGTTCTCCATGCCGTCTGTCGTGATCACGAAGATCGTATGCGCCGGCACATCCTCTTCCCTTGCGTACTTGTGGATGTTTCCGATGTGCTTGACTGTCTTACCGATTGCATCGAGAAGCGCAGTGGATCCTCTTACGAAGTAGTCCTTATCCGTCATCTCGCCGATCTTTTCAAGATCCACTCTGTCATGAATCGTTTCCACGACCGAATCGAAAAGCACTGTCGTGACATAGCACTTGCCGTCTTCTTTTTTCTGCTTTTTGATCATGGAGTTAAAGCCGCCGATCGTGTCTTCTTCCAGTCCTCCCATCGAGCCGGACCGGTCAAGGATAAAAACGATCTCGGTGATGTTGTTCTTTGTTTCTTTGATGTTGTTGTTTTCCTTTTTCATGTTCTTTTCCTCCTGAACTTACTTGCCGGTATCTCTTTCGAGGCCGGTGCGGCATCGTGCTTTTGCTTCGCCGCATCTCTTTCTTACAAGCTCATTAAACAGGAAAAAGAAAAAGAAAAGGTCGCCTCATAGGCGACACTTTTCCTCTTCTTTTCTTTTTCCTTTTCTTACCTGGAAGAACCATTCAGGAGACGGGATTCACGCAGGTTTATTTCGGAAGATCTACATCAAAGATCTGATATTCCACTTCCCGGCCTTCCGAATCCTTCATGACCCAGTTCGAGAAATACTCGATATCCTTGATAATGAGCTTTCCTTCTTCTTTCATGGTGTATTCGATCTTTATGAGTCCATCATTCAGATAATGCAGAGAACAGATGCTGTTTCCGTCTTCTTCCTCGGCTTTCGCCCGGTCCGTATTGTAATTGACCTGTTTCAGGAAATACTCCTTGTAGAGAGAAGCCACATCATCGATCTTAATTACATCATCGATCGAATCTCCCTTTTTCAGGCCCGCAAAATCAGAGGACGTATGCACCTTTCCGACGACCAGTCCATATCCGAGTGGTGAGGTGCATCCATTGGTGGAATAATTGAAAAACAGATACAGACGATAGTTATCCTCCGTCGTATACATCAAATAAAACTCATCCCACATCTTTTGCCTGCACGGCATATACCAAGTCTCATTAACATTGCTAAGATTATTCATAATGTTGCTGATGCTGTTAAGTTGGAGATCGGTTTTCCACTCATAGCCGAATCCGACCATTTCAGCGAAATCATATAGACGGATCGTCTGTCCCTCGGGCAGTTCCTGATCCATGTCAAACCTCGCGTTACGCATCATGACATATGCATAGTAGTCGTCATCCCAGCATGCGACCGCATCGAGGGAAGAAGCTTTCGCGAGGTCTTCATCCGCGACGTCATACAGAAGGAAATATCCGGCATGAGTTTCTTTGTTTTCATCAATCGGCCACGCTCCTTTTATGCTGACTGACAGTTGATAAACGCCTCCCGGCTTCGTAGAATCTATCCCCTGGGCCGCCAGGGAAGCTCTAAAGTCCAGATTTTCGGCAAAGACATATACCGCCAGGATCGAGTTTTTCTCGAAAAACTTGCTGTCATATCCGGCTTCTTCTGAAGTAAGTTTCTTAAAAGAAGGGAATCCGTTTCCTCCCTTTTCCAGATCTACTCCCTCTGAATACTTCTGAATAAAAGCATCCAGTTCTTCTTTCGTATCAAACCGGAACATCGGGAAACTGCGTTTGTGAGAAAGACTTAACTGATCGGCATTTACGGCTTCATCTTCCATTTTCACTGAATCTTGGTAAGAATATTCCGATACATAAGCCACACGTGAGCCCGGGATCCCCTCGTTCACCTCCGGCGCCGCCGTGGTTTTCGGCTCTTCCGTCGAGGAACTATCCTGTGCCGAAGAACTATCCGTCGTAGTATCCGGTTCTGACGGCTCGACCGGGATTGCAGAGGACGGGATCGTTGCCTGCGTGTCCAGCGGATCACTTATATTTTCTTCGTCGTCCTTCCGGAAGAACAGTTTTCTGATCTTCTCTTCATAACGCTCGAGCGCGCCTTCATTCGGATCGTTCACCTGCAGATAGCTCGATAACGGATGCTGGTAGGAGGCAACTCTCACTTTCTCCGGAGAGATATCGTAATCTTTAAGGATCGCCCGCATCTCATCTACCGTCGACAGGTTCTTCATTTGGACAGCCTCGTCCAGTGACGGTTCACCGGTGCCTTCTTCCTTCAGATAACAGTAGTATGCTCCTTCTGCGAATTCGGAAACATAGACGACCAGTCCGTTTTTCGTTGAAAGTCCGAAAAACTGCGGAAATGTAGATTTCAAGTTATCCATGTTGATCTCCTGTCTTGCCGAAAACAGCACTTCGCTGCTCACGGATCCTTTCTTCTTCACCGGTCTCGTCAGGAAAAGCACTGATACTGCTACACTGATGATGATCAGTCCGACGATGACCCAGAATCCGGGCTTTTTATAGTTGAGCACATTTTTCACTCTCTGCTTCACACCTACTTCGCCAAAAGCAACCGGACATGCGGCGATCGCCGTCTTTCTAAAACTCAGATCAAGGAGTGTCTGGGAGTAAGATGCGGCTTCTTCCTTCTTCATCATACGGATGACCTTCTCATCGCAGGCCAGCTCGATATCACGGCAAAGAAGCACATACGCGACCCAGCAGAGCGGATGGAACCAGTACACGGAAAGGATCAGGAATCCCAGCGGTTTCCACCAGTGGTCATGTCTCTTTATATGCGATTTCTCATGGGCAATGACGTGCTTCAGTGCATCTTCCCTGATGGACGATGGCACATAGATCTTCGGACGGAAGACCCCGAGAATAAAGGGCGATTTTACCTCATCACATGCCAGCACTCCATCCTTTACAGAGATGCACGCAGTCAGGCTTCTTCTTAAGCGGACATAGCTGACCAGCGCATATCCCAGCATCAGCAAAAGGCCGCCGATCCATACATACGATGCGATCGTGATCTTCTGCTCCAGTGTCATTTTGCTGCTTTCCGATGAGGCAGACGCCGTATCTGCTTCCGGAAGAATTACTTGCGGATTTGCTTCCACATGCTGATTTCCGGAAGAAACTGTTTCTTCATTTTCTTCATTTGCTTTTTCAGGAGCCGGATTCAGCGCCTTGTTGATAAACGGAATCCCCGTATTGATCCTGGGATCTTCCATCTCCGTGATATTTTCCGGGATCGCTTCGTCACTCGGCACCAGGCTTAAGGGGCTCTGGATCGTCACCGGGCAGAGGAGTCTAATACCGACCAGCACCCAGAGAAGACACGGAAACCATTTCGGTGCTTTTTTAGTAAGAGCACGGATCAGGATCACCGCGAGTATGATCCACGTGGCTGCGATACTCAGATTCAGCAAACGGATAAACAGTGTATTCATTCGTATTATCCTTTCTTAAAAGCATCGATCATCTTCTGGATCTCTTCGGCCTCCTCGGAGGTAAGTTTCTTCCTTGAGATGAAGGATGCGACAAACGCAGGAAGTGAACCCTGATACGAATCCTCCACGATCTGCTCGGATCGCGCGGAATAGAATTCTTCTTTCGGGATCAGGGTGGTTACGATACCGTCCTGATTCTGAAGAAGTCCCTTTTCACAGAGCTTTCTTAAAACCGTATAGGTCGTCGGCTTCTTCCAGGAAAGTTCTTTCTCACATATCTTGACCAGATCGCCGGAAGCGACCGGTTCATGTTCCCATACAATATCTGCGAAGCGCAGCTGCACTGCGCCCAGTTCCATATCCTGCATGTTGATCTCCTGTTTCCTGATTGCGGATCACATAACGTTAACCGTGTCCGCAATCTCGTTTTCTTTTCGCGCGAAATGGTTTATCCGGATAAACCATTTGTCTGTAGTTTACTCGGATAAACCACACGTGTCAACATGTATTTGGGAAAGTGACTAAAGTTTCACAAATGCTTCTCTATATCGATGATGCAGTACTCGGAGATCGTTCCGGTCTTATACGGCACTGCCCAGCTGGCGATCCCGGAAGATACGATAAAAGTCGTTCCGCCTTTTGTCTTCTTTCCGTAAGTAGAATCATTCACACCGAAAAGCTCTCCCAGCGGACGGATCGGGATCATCTGGCCGCCATGTGTATGTCCGCTCAGCACCAGATCACACTCCGCTTCTTTTTCTGCAGTATAGTCATTCGGCTGATGGTCCAGCGTGATGATATATTTCGACTTATCAAGAGGAGCGGTCAGTTCGCCGATCGGTTTTCTGACCACGCTCTTATCTTTCCGTCCGACGATATAGTAGTCCTCGCCGATTTCCGCCACTTCATCCAGAAGCACATGAACATTATTCTTTTCCAGTTCAGATATCAGATCGTCAAACGTGAAATCCCTATCACCTTTATCTCCCACATCGTGGTTTCCCATCACGTAGTACACGCCATATGTGGTCTTGATCTCCCCGAGTGCCTCACAGCAGACGACCATGTCTTCCTTCTTCGTTTTTTCATCCACAAAATCACCGCTGATCAGAAGCACATCCGGGTGCTGTTCTTCGATCTTTTTTATACGTTCCGCAAATCCCTTCCCATCGAAACATGCGCCGACATGCGAATCGGAAATGAGAGCGATGCGAAGTGGCGCGACATCTTTTTCCGTGGTCAGTTTATACTCTGTCTTATACATGTGCACCGCCAGATAATACGCCACACTCATGTAGATGACAGTGACCACGATCGCCAGTACGACCAGATGGCAGACCGGAACGATGAAAATATACGGACGGATCACACTGATCACGCCTAGGATCAGCACCGGAATTGCCGCAAGGATACAGGCCTTCTTTTTCTTTTCAGAAGATGCTTCTTTTGCCGGTACGCCTTTCAGGAAGAGCGCGCGGAACCGGAGAAAAAGATAGGCCAGGCTTCCCAGTAGAATAACTGCAAATAATATAAACATCATATGTCTTCACCCAGTCGGAAGTCAGAGAACCCGGCCTTTCCTCCAGACTGTTTTGTCGAATAAACAAACAGGCCAAATCTCGCTCCGGTGAAGTGGTCCAGCCGGAAACTGAGTTTGTGTACGCCACCGATCTTTTCCCACTTTCCGTCTCTGAAGATCCCGCATATTGCCTCATCTTTTTCGTCTGCGAAGTTGACGTGGATCCTTACTCGAAAAGCACTCTCCTTCGCCTTTTCAGATGCACTCTTTGCTTCTTTAGTCGCTCCCGCAGAAGTGATCATTCTTTCTTCCAGAAGATCCGCCGGATCTTTACTTAGATCCCAGATATCTCTTTCTTCTTTCTGCGAGTACATCACTGCATAGAGTTTCCCATCTCTTTTTTCGATACCTACCCAGCAGTAATCGCCCTGTAGTGCGCATAATCCCGCGCAGTCTCCGTCGTTAAGATGCGATGCATCGATCGTGATTTCCGCACTACATCCGGGATAGATCATGCGCTGTGTCAGTGTATTTCCGGCGTGGTTCAGATCCGTGCATATCTTATCTGTCGTGATCCAGAGTTTGCCCTCTTTCTCATCACGGGAAACAAGATCCAGATCCGGTTCATGGTTGAACTGCCAGATACTGCGGAGCCCGAATGTTCCATACCTTCTTTTATATGTTTCTTTTCCGCCGCTATTCTCATCCGGCATCTCTCCCCACTGAAATCCATAGCGGAAATCATCCGAATCGATCAGCGGGGAATATTCATATTCTCCGTTTTTCACCGGGCACTTTTCAGACACGGGAAGTGTCAGTTCGTGTGGTGCTTTTCCATCGATACCGAATACCGGTCTTCCGTTTTCCCACGTTACGGGCACGACGACCGGGATGCGCCCTACCGCGCCGCTATCCTGAAAAAGGATCGCATTCCAGATCCCGTCCACACCACAGACGATACCGCCCTGTGCGACACCGGAATCTCTAAAGCCCATGTCGTCATCAAAGATATCTCCTCCGGTAAATTCTCCTTCCAGAGAATCCGAAGAAAAGCATGCCTCCACACGTCTCCATCTTTCCTTCAGTGAGTGGATGAAAAACAGATAATATCTGCCGTTGATCTTATAAAGATGTGATCCCTCGTAGCCCAGTCTTGCCTCGTCCGAATCCTGTACGATCAGACGGTGGAGTCCGCCTTCCTTCGGTCCGGTCAGATCCCCGTTTAGTTCCGTCAGATAGATCTGCCGGTTACCATATACGATATAGATGCGGTCATCGTCATCAAAGAGAAGCGAGCAGTCGTGATAGAATCCTTCGATCTCACTTTTTCTCCACGGACCTTCGATCTTCTCTGCCCGGTAGAGATATGTTTTCTGCGTATCATTACAGACGAACACGACATAAAATGTTCCCTTGTGATACCGGAGACTTGCTGCCCACATGCCCTTCCCGTAGATGTATTTATCCTCCGCAAGGCACTGTGCATCCGTGCTGTCCAGGTGGTCGAAAACATATGCTGCATGTTCCCAGTGAAGAAGATCGTAGGAACGAAGGATCTGCCCTCCGGGAAGAAAATGCATCGTGGTGGAGATCATGTAATACACACCATCGACATAGATCACATCAGGATCCGGGAAATCCATTTTCAGTATCGGGTTATTACCTAAACTCTGCTTGCCCATAGTCATCTTTCGTCATCTCTTTATATCCAAAAAATAGTTCGAGATTCATCCTCTCCTGATGTCTTTATCTGCCTTTTAAAATCAAAATCGGGATCGGCGGGCAGTTACTTCTATTTACGAACGGCATCTCGACAACGGTATATTTTGAACTGTCGATCGTCGGAAGATATTCCAGAAGTGCATCCTTTTCTTCGAAGCCTGTTTCTCTTCCGTAATAGAGGATCAGGGTCATGATCCCGTCCTCTTTCAGAAGCTCCAGTCCGGCTTCGATGGCAGGTATGCTCGTCTCCTTTTTCGTGAAGATATTATGGTCACCTTTTGGCAGCCAACCGAAGTTAAATGTGATGCACGATACCGATCCGGGCTGTGCATATTTTTTCATCTCACTATGGCTTTCAAGATGCACCTCGGCGCGGTCGGAAAGCTCTTTCTTTTCAAGAAGTTCCCTGGTACTTCTCACCGCATCTTCCTGAATATCAAACGCGATCACTTTGCCGGATGGCCCAACCAGTTCGCACAGCATTGCAGTATCGTTTCCGCGGCCGGCGGTCGCGTCGATGCAGAGGTCGCCTTCTTTTACATGTTCACGGATCACTTTTGAAATAATGTCGAGCGCGCTGAAAGACGGTCTTCTATCCATGAGATCTTACAGCTCCTCGATATGTTCCTGACCGATCTCGAGAATGTCTTTGACATGTTCATCGGCCAGCTCGTAGAGGATCGATTTTCCCTCACGGTTATTCTTTACAAGTTTATTCTGCTTCAGGATCTTCAGCTGATGGGAAACCGCAGACTGGTTCATCTCCAGCTCGGAAGCCAGATCACTTACACAGAGAGGACCGTCCATAAGAGCATACAGGATGCGGATACGTGTCGAGTCTCCAAATACTTTAAAGAGATCCGCCAGATCGTAGAGCATCTCTTCCTGCTGCTTCTTCGCGGCTTCTTTTTTCGCGGAAGCTATTTTCTTTACCGCTGTAGCATTCTTAGTTGCTACCGGTTTCTTCACTGCTGTTTTTTTCTTTTCCGGAGTTGCCATCTGCTTTTCCTTCCTCTTCATCCTGTCCTTTTCCTGTCAGGACCGCCAACACTCGTTGTGCTACGATCCTCGGCCTCGTATGATATGTCTTGATCCGGATATCCGCATACCGCAGATACAGCGGGCGCCGTTCACGGTACACGCCCAGGATCGTCTGGTTCGGTCCCAGTACGACTCCTCGTTTTTTCGGGTCTCCCATGCGTCGCATCAGCATTTTCAGATCTGTCTCCAGATACACGATCGTCGCGATGGAACTTAAGTACATCATACCGTGCTGGCAGAAGATCGCACTTCCTCCGGTCGCCACGACCTTGGGTGTGTCATCCAGCGAAAAGAGTGCATTCTCTTCTGCAGAAAGAAAGTATTCCATTCCCTTCTCCTGCTGGATCTTTGCAAGAGGCATTCCCTCCGCTTCTGCGATCAGCACATCCGTATCCACGAAAGGAATTCCGAGTTCCTGTGCAAGGATCCGACCGATCGTCAAGGATCCGACCGATCGTGGTTTTCCCGCAGCCCGGCATACCGATGAGGATGATCATTTTATCAAACAATGTATCTCCTCCCTTCACACGACTGACCCGTCTGATTTATCTCATACTATTAGTATATCAATTCATATCTGAAAAGGCAGACCGAAAACGAAAGTAATCGGTAAAAATCGTGAAATTTCATACAATATCTCTTATTTCGTATTAATCCTCCCTTTGCTATAATTGTTTCTGTTTGAGAAAGGCTATCCCTTTCTTTTCTATTTCATCAGGTTTTCAGGCAGAAAGGTTTCATCATGTCCGCAGCATCTTCTGACCAAAAGCAGTTCAAAAGAATGACGGAAGCGCCGGTACGCCCTTTGATCTTAAAGCTGGCGATCCCGACTACGGTCAGCATGCTTGTCACCGGAATCTATAATACTGCGGACACCTATTTCGTATCCCAGCTCGGCAAAAGCCAGTCCGGTGCTGTCAGTGTCGTATTCTCTCTTATGGCCCTGATCCAGGCGATCGGCTTTACGCTCGGCATGGGCTCCGGCAGTATCCTTTCCCGTTCTCTCGGAGCGAAGGATAAAGAGACCGCCGGCAAAGCACTTTCCACCAGTTTTTTCTCTGCGCTGGGCATCGGCACTCTGATCACCATCTTCGGTATGATCTTTCTCGAGCCGATCATGAACATGCTCGGTTCGACTCCGACCGCTCTCCCCTACGCAAAAACATATGCAAGCTATATCCTTTTCGGTGCCCCGATTATGATGGGTACCTATGTACTGAATAACCTCTGGCGATGGGAAGGAAAAGCGGTCTTTTCCA
>ONFC01000085.1 GCA_900317035.1 uncultured Eubacteriales bacterium | reverse complement strand
ACGCCCCTGACCAATGATCTGAAAACAAAAGAAGTGCTTCCGGAAAAGGAAGCACTTCTTTTTTATCATCGATTCAAGCTTACGATCTTACTTCAGTTTCTTCTCGAGTTCTTTGATGACGATCTCGAGTGCTTTGATACGTGCATACTTCTTATCCACAGATTCGAGTACATGCCACGGAGCAAACTTCGTCGAGGTCTTCTGGATCATCTCGTTGATGGCATCTTCATAGACGTCCCACTTCTCTCTATTTCGCCAGTCTTCTTCCGTGATCTTCCACTGCTTCTCCGGTGTATTCTGACGGTCGGTAAATCGTGCAAGCTGCGTATCTTTATCGATCTGCACCCAGAACTTGATGATGACAGCGCCCCAGTCGTCGAGTTCTTTTTCAAACTCATTGATCTCGTTATAGGCACGCTTCCAATCGTTCTCGGAACAGAAGCCCTCGATTCTTTCCACCATTACACGGCCATACCATGTGCGGTCGAAGATTGCGACATGTCCGTCTTTCGGAAGGCGCGTCCAGAAACGCCACAGATAGTGACGTGCTTTTTCGTGCGGCTCCGGACTTGCGATCGGATGTACTTCGTAACCGCGCGGATCAAGGGCCTCGGCGATACGCTTGATGTTGCCGCCCTTTCCTGCCGCATCCCATCCTTCGTACGCGATGATGAGCGGGACTCTCTTTCGGTAAAGACGGTTATGCAGTTCCGACAGGCGGTCCTGAAGTTTGTCGAGTTTCTCCTTATACTCCTCATCGGAGAGTTCTTTTCCCTCGAGAGGAATATCGGCAAGCTTCGGCATCTTCACGAGCGGGAACGTATTCTGCAGAAGCGGTACCGCCAGAGAGTGATTCTGAAGAGCGATATCGATACCCTCATTCATGCGCTCGAGGACCTGAAGCTCGGTCCATTTTTCCGACTTGGCATCGACGATGTACCAGGGTGCGGAGGAAGTATCCGTATCCTCGAGATACTTCTCGAAGATCTTCTCGCACTCTTTATAGTGCTTGTTCTGCCAGATATCGCCTTCGCTGACACGCCACTTCGTATCGATATGATCCTTAAGATTGTTGATGCGCTTCTTCTGCTCGTCTTCCGTGATATGCATGAAGAACTTTAAGACCAGATAGCCGTTATCGGTAAGCTGGCGCTCGAAGCGTCGGATGCTCGCGATGCGCTTCTCATAAAGTGAATTCGACATCGATCCGTCGAGACGTGACATCACGATCTCATTCATCCAGCCGGTGTTATAAAAACGGAATTTTCCGGCCTCCGGAAGCGCCTCGAAATAGCGGCACAAAAACGGTTTTCTCTTCTCCAGATCCGTCGGCATATCGAAGGTTGCGACCTTATAGAAACGCGGGTCGATGTTGTTGATGACATTGCCGATGAGCGTGCCCTTTCCGGCGGTGCCCCAGCCCTCGACCAGCACAACGACAGGAAGTTTGTTGTCCTTGATCTTGTTCTGATTCACAAACAAGAGATCTTCCTGTTCTTTCAGACGGGATTTCAGTATCTCTTTTTCAGGCTTCTCGTTCAAATATGCGCTCTTGAGCATGATCACCGCCTCCTTTGGCACAAAAGAATTTGATACCTCGATTCTACCACGGATCGGAGCAATAATCTTATCGCTTTTGTGAACTTTATATTCGTAAGGATCTTTTTGCCGAGCAATTCCAGATGAAGCGCGGCGCTGATATGCTCGATCAGAAGATCGGGGCGATCAGGCGGAGGATAAGGCGGAAGAGACTCCAGCCGCGCTTATAGTTCAGTTCGTCTTTCATGACTTCGTCGGATGCTTCAAAGGACTTCAGCATATCGTCGCGGACATCGAGAACAGTCGGAGTATTACACATCCATACCGCACTTTCAAAATGCAGATACAGGCTTCTATAATCCCAGTTCACAGATCCGACGATCGCCGCTTTGTCATCGATCACGACGGTCTTACTGTGCATGAATCCCGGGGTATATTCATAGATATGGACACCGGCATTTACGAGGTCTCTATAGTAGGAACGGGTCGCCTGATGGATCATCCATTTATCGTATTTACTCGGAGTTACGATGCGGACATCTACACCGCTCTTAGCCGCCAGGCTCAGTGCGGAGATCATATCCTCATCGATGATCAGATACGGTGTGCTGATATAGATATACTTCTCGGCCGCAGCGATCATATGCATATAGACGCCCTCGCCGACACGTTCATGATCTGTCGGGATGTCGTTATATGGCTGCACGAATCCGTCATTTTTTATCGGACAGGGAACATCCTTCCACGGATAAAACTGACTGAAATCCTCGGATGTCACCTGATTGATCTGCCAGATCTGAAGGAAGAAACAGGTGATACTCCATGCCGCTTCTCCTTCGACCATCACGGCGGAATCTTTCCAGTAACCGAACCTCTCCTTCTCGTTGACGTACTCATCCGACAGATTCAGGCCGCCGCAGAAGGCGATCTTTCCGTCGATCGAAGTGAGTTTTCTATGGTCACGGTTATTCTGAATGGTCGTGAAGAACGGGCGGAACGGGTTAAATACCTTACACTCGATGCCCAGTGATTTTAGATAGTCAGGATACTCGGAAGGCAGGGAAAGAAAACATCCCATGTCATCGTACATGATGCGCACGAGAACACCATTGGCCGCCTTCTCTTTCAGGATCTCCAGAACAGAATCCCAGAACTTTCCTCCGCCGATCGTAAAGTACTCGAGGAAGATATACTTCTCCGCCGTCTTCAGTTTCTCGAGAAATACCGGCCAGAACGCCTCCCCCGGAGAAAGATACTTCGTATCCGTATTCTTATAGACAGGGAACTTCTGCACATTTTCAAGATAATCCACGCTTCTGGCGTATACCGGGAACTTCTCTCTCAGTTCCTCTTTCAGTGACGGATCGAGCGTAAACTGATCCTGGGAAGCTCTGATGACCTCATCGAGGTTCTTCGCATAACGGTTAGAGATCATCTGGGAGTTAATAAATACATAGAGCACACCGCCGAACACTGGGAACATCAGGATCAGGAACACCCAGATCAGCCGGTATCCGCCCTTATCGTTCTTACTGACAACGTAAAGTGCGACGATGATGGAGAGAACACGGAATATAATAGCGGCCACTTCCGAGACGATGGTGCCGGCCACGACAAGGAAAATAAAAGACGAGATTTCCACAAGCAGGATCAATATGATGACTGCCCGGCGCATCAATAATGACTGGAACCATTGTTTACGCATGAATCTCCTCCATTTCCTTACTCTATATAATTATCAACAATCTGAAAATTAAGTCAAATGAAAGTAGGCTTTTTGGTACTTGTGGTATAAAATGTGTGATAGGTAATGGAGGAGAATAGTTATGAGTTCAAGTGAATCCAGTCGTCAGAAATCCGTTCTGACGTTTCTTATACCGGCCACATTTCTCTTCGGTGCAGGCGTAACTTATCTCGTCCATAAGACGGGCGGTACGCCGAGTATCTATGCCAATCTGATCCTTATCCCCATCGTCCTCACCGCGCTTTTCTCACCGGTATGGTACAGTGCGCTTTTTGCCGCTCTTTCCGGTATCGCGATGGGACCTCTCATCACTTACCTCAATGACGGTGACACCTCAAGCTGGACCTGGCTCATCCGTGCACTTATTTACATCGCGGTCAGCATCGTCATCTCCTTTATCTCGGCGCGAAGCAGGAAGCGCGAGCGGCACTTCGAGCACCTGGCGACACACGATCCGCTTACGGATCTTCCAAACTTTTCCTATATCACCTCCTCGAAGATCCCTTCTTCCGGGGCACTGTCGATCCTGATGCTTGCTTTTAATGAGGATAGCGATATCCAGGGACTCTTCGGATCTGATTTTTACTCGTCGATCGTGAAGAATATTTCCTCGGAATTAAAAGAAATCCTCTCTTCTTATCCAAATGCGACGCTCTGCAAAAGAAACAACCTGAATTATGCGATCCTGGTCAATCACTATTCTAACGAAGAAAGCCTCGAGAGTATCCTGGCGGCACTGAACAACATCAACGACGTAACGATCACCATCGAGGGGATCCCCGTCTATGTTTCCTACCGTATCGGATTTACGGTGATCCGCCCGGGATCAAGTATCTCCGAGGGCCTCCGTCAGGCGAACATCGCGCTCCGCTATTCTTTCCTGGAGGACCAGCAGATCAGCCGTTATACAGATGCGATGCGTGATTACTATAAGGGAACGGTAAGCATCGCCAGCGAGTTTTCTTCCGCGATCACCAAGGGAATGGTCCAGGCATCGTATCAGACGATCCACAAAGCCGGCTCCCATGAACCGGCAGGTGTTGAGATCCTGGCGAAATGGCTCCGCGATGACGGGACCCGTATGACCGCCGAAGAATTCGTACCGATCCTTGAAAAGACATCGTGTCTTCAGAAACTGACGATGTTTATGACGGAAGAGGCCATCCGGTATGCCAAGCTTCCGGTAAACGAAGGGAAAAAATTCAGCATCAACTTCTCCGCCTCCGAGCTCTCCGAGCGGAGCGTCATGGAATTTGTCCGCTCTGTCGAAGGTTCCGGTATCGATACCAGCCGTATCCAGGTCGAGATCACGGGTGCTTTTGCCGAAGATGCTTTCCTCGTCAGAGATAATCTTCTCTTCCTCAGGAAACACGGCATCCAGATCGCGATCGATTATTTGAGCGCCGTTTCTTCCTCATTTATTCTCGTCTCAGATACTCCGGTCGACATCATCAAGATCAACCGCTCGATCACCAACCACATCGATCAGCCCCGCGGCGCAGAAATGGTCAGAAGTATCATCCGTTTCGCCAAGGCCGCAGGCATCCTGACTGTTGCCGAAGGAATCGAGAACGAGTCTCAGGTGACTTTCTTCGAAAAGGCCGGTGTGGACTATCTTCAGGGATACTTCTTCTCTGTGCCGAAGCTTCTTCGTGCAGAAGAACCGTCTTCCTCTTCAGCCAGCAGCTCAGGTCCTTCCGGCGAAGCTGCTTCCTCCGCCGACGGAAAGCCTGAAAAGAACAGTTCCGCTCCTATTATCACCATCGTGTCTCGTGACGGGAAAGATCAGCAGCCGGAAACAGAAGCGGATGAAGAAAATGATAATGAAAAAGAGCAGTGATCACTGCTCTTTTTTCTCTTGCTTTTCCATGGCTTCTTTTTTCTTCGCCTTTACTTTTCTTCCGACCCGTACCAGATCTGCATAGCGGTTTGCCGTCTGATAAGCTTCACGCGCCTGCGCGGCCTTCGGATCATCCGATTCCTCCTTAAGGAAGTGTTTATCCTCTTCGGGAGGAACGAGCTTCGCCTGATTATATTTCTTTGAAAAATGCAGTTTACCGACATTCGCACGGCGGATCGCCTTTGCGCGTACATGACGGGAGATCGCATTCATATATGCTTCTTCCACTCTTCCGGCAAAGACCTCGGCGGAGTAGTTGGCCACAGTTTTCTCCGCATTTGTGGAGTAGCGCTCTGCGGTAGCCGGATCTTTAAAGATCTCCGAAACGATATCCGCGATCTCGGATTCATTCTTAAACAGGCGCGCGTTCTCTCCATCTTTGAAAAGCTCATTGACGGCATCGTCTTTTCTGGCAATTACCGGAAGACCTGCAGCCATCGCCTCATAATATGTGAGGCCCTGGGTCTCCGAGGTGGAGCAGGAGATAAAGGCATCTCCCAGCTGGTAATACTTACCGATCTCCGCATATGGAGCGGCACCGGCGAAGATCACCTTATCACTTACACCGAGTTTTTCTGCCTGTGCTTTTAGATCAAGAAGAGCCGGACCATCGCCGACGATAAGGACCCGCACATTCGGTGACTTCTCACAGATCACAGGTACCTGGTCGATGACCTTATCGATACTCTTTTCCTTCGCGACACGTCCGAGAGAAAGAAGAATCTTCTCCCCGGGACGGATGCCGAATTTCTTTCTTAATTCATCAATCTCCGCAGGGTCGAAGTTCTCCTTGTTAAACGGTGAAACATCGATACCGGTCGGAATAACATATATAGGTTTTTTCACTCCGTAATCACGAAGTGCATTCTTAACTTTCTCCGTAGGAACGATCAGTCCGGTCGGCACATTGCAGAAACTCTTGCTGTATTTTCTGGCCACTTCCGGAGTAATGATCTTCTGGATCTTTCCGCCAAGGATATAGTGGGTATAGTCTTCCAGCATCGTGTGATAGGTATGCACGATCGGAAGATGAAGTGTCATCGAAGTGGAAAGGCCCATCAAGCCCATCGAAAACTCTGTCTGCGTGTGGATAATATCGATCTTCAGTCTCTTTAAGATCTGCACCAGACGGAACGAATACGGGATCGTCGTGCGGTACGGACGGCAAAAGATCGTAGGAAAACTCGGGATGCTGAATACAGGAGGATTCTTGCCGACACGGCGGACGACAGGAGAGGTATTCTGTGAAGTCACAAAAATATACACACGATTGCCTCTTTTTCTAAGAGCAAGCGCAAGTGTGTAGATCGAAGATGCTACACCATTAATATCCGGAAAATAAGTATCCGTTATAATTGCAATATTCATACTTCCTCCAGTTCCATGTCAATTATACCATAACCAGCTTTTTGAGAATGACAATTCCCTCACCATTCTGATATACTCAAATCATATTAGCCGATATACTCGAAATATAACATGGTCAGGATCCAGAAAAATCTTTTCTATTTCCGCCGGATCAAGCAATCAAGGAGGGTTCAATTATGCCTTTACCGAAGGATTTTATCTGGGGCGTCGCAGGCGCTTCCTATCAGGTCGAAGGTGCCTGGAACGAAGACGGCAAGGGTCCGTCTATCTGGGATACATATACACACTGGCGTAATTCGCCGGTCCACAATCACGAGACAGGTGATGTCGCATGCGACCATTATCACCGCTATAAAGAAGACGTGGCTCTTCTTAAGGAAATGGGCGTCCAGGCTTACCGTTTTTCCATCAGCTGGACCCGCATCTTTCCGGATGGAACCGGAAGTGTAAACCCGAAGGGGATCGAGTTTTATTCCAACCTCGTCGATGAACTGATCAAAAACGGTATCGAGCCGATGGTCACGATCTATCACTGGGATCTTCCGCAGGGCATTTTTGATCGTGGCGGATGGCTGAATCCGGAGATCATCGGATGGTTCGAAAACTATACGAAGGTTGTTGTAGAAGCTCTTTCCGACCGTGTAAAATACTGGTTTACGATCAATGAGCCGCAGATCTTTATCGGCCTCGGCTGTCATCTCGGGGTGATGGCTCCGTTCAAAAAGTACACGGATGGCGAGATCTTCCGCATGTCGAAGAATGTTCTTCTTGCACACGGAACTGCGGTAAGAACGATCAGAAAATACAGCAAGCAGGAGGCAAAGATCTCCTATGCACCGACCGGCCCGTCCTTTATTCCGGATAATGATTCTCCGGAGGCGGTCGAAGAAGCAAGAGCAAAGACATTTGCCTTTGATAAGGACGGATATATCCTTTCCAATTCCTGGTGGTCCGATCCGATCTTCTTAAGAAAGTTCCCGGACGGCGCAAAAGAATTCTTCGGCGCTGATTTTTCCGATTTCACCGAGGAAGAGTGGGATATCGTCCAGTCTCCTCTGGACTTCTACGGCATGAATATCTATGCCGCGATGCGTGATCTCAGCAAACTCTCTGCCGCGGAAGGAAACGGTGAGCTTACCGGCGAGCCTATTCATGCACGAACGCTACAAGGTCCCGGTCATGATCACCGAGAACGGCTGTGCCTGCACAGACAGTGTCCACCTCGACGGCAAGGTGCACGATCCGCAACGTATCGATTTTTTGAAGAGATATATCCGTGAGTTCTATAAAGCCGGTGAGGACGGAATTCCGCTGATCGGCTATATCCACTGGTCCTTCATGGACAACTTCGAGTGGGCGGAAGGATACGATCCGAGATTCGGACTGGTGCATATCAACTACCAGACCCAGAAGAGAACGCTCAAGGACTCCGCCTACTGGTACAAAGAAGTGATCGAGACGAATGGAGAATCGCTCTGGAAGTGATTACTTCTTAAATGGATTCGGTCCTGCCGGATCATATTCCGGGAGGTCCGCCAGTCCAAACTCGACAGCCACACCGGACGGAGTATCCGGCGTGTCAAACTGATCTTCATTTCCGACCCTGCGGTCGAGCGGTTTTTCCGGGAGTCTTCTGCCTCTTCCCAGTGCACGGTTATTCGCTTCCTCTCTCATAAGGAAAAGCGGCGAATGTTCGCTCGGAAGCGGTACCGGTTTGCTCGGGATCGGCTGGTTCTGACTCTTTCTTACTACTTCTTCCGCATCTGCCTGATACGCCTTCTCGATCACAGGTACCGAGACGCTCTTCTGCGTCTTTCTCATCTGATTCTCCAGATGCAGCAGGCTCTTATCTGCAGACATTTCATTCAGCATCATTTCCGAAGCAATCGACGATGCGACGATGTCGATCATGAACGTCCTGTAGTTCACCGGCTTGTCTGCCGGGCCGAAGTCTTCAAGCGTAAACGCCTTGATGCGCTTTTTATTCATCGTTTTCAGTGTCTGTACAGGCTCTTCCGTGACCACAGGTGTTCCTTCGGCAGACTCCCAGGAGATCTCCGAGCTTTTGCCGGAAGCCGCATTCATATACCACGTCAGGCACTGGTCCTTTTTCCGGATCTTCATGATCCACATCGGAATAAAGATAAGCTGGCCAAGTGGCGGAAGATACTCCGTATTATCCACATAGGAAGTGATCGTAAAGTGCATCAGGTTTTCGGTCACCAGACACTCTTTAACAAAGCCCTTTATCCTTCCCAGAAATTCACTTTCGATCTCTTTTCCCGAACGGTCTATATCCAGGATCAGCGCATCCTTCAGATCTGTAAGGGATGCCTCGTTCGAGCCGGATCCGTTCCTGAGGATCGGAGATACCTCATCCGCTTTTTCCAGTCTGATTGCTCCGCTTGCGCTCTCCGGAACAGACTGCCATGCCATCTCGCTGTTCATATTTTTCGGATAAGGAGTGGCGGTCGAAGAGGATCTTTCCAGTGAAAAGTCATTTAGAAGAACGAAAGAGAGAAGCTTTTCGCCTCTGTGTTTCGGACCTTTTACCTGCGGAACTACGCTTAAGATCGCACGTCCGAAAATATGGTAATCGTAGAAAAAGAACGGCACATATGCCGGGGTGATCGCTTCCAGATACTCCGGGCCGGTAAAGGAATGCTGTTTCAGTTTCGTCTGTGCTGCAGTTTTTAAGTACTCTTCTTCAGCCTCTTTTCTGCTGCAGGAAAACGGAACCGTCATGATCTTCTCCGGGAGGAGAAGGTCTTCAGAAGTACTGATCAGGTCATCGCTTCCGCACGAGAGGCATCTGCCCGCTTTCATTTCACCGTCAGCCACGGAGAACATGGACTTTCCACATTTGCCGCAGACCGTTTTTCTCATCTTGATATTTCCCATCGAGCCGATATAAAAACCGCCCTTCGGGTTACTCACTACGTCTTTCTCCTGTAATGCAGAATGACAGAAGCAGCACGTTGCCGACGATTCATCTACGAGGATCACCGATGCGCCACATCCCGGACATACATATGCTTTTTCCATGATTATTTCTCCGATATATAAAAATACGCACCGGAAAGCACTGTTACGTACTCCCGGTGCGCAAGATGTTACTTGATCAGTTCGGCTTAAACGGACTCGGTCCATCCGGATCGAAATCCGACAGTCCGCGCTGCAGTTCTCTTTCCCGGATCATCTCGGCTTCTTCGAGCTGCTGCTGGTAGCGCTCCGCATCACGGGCCAGTGCCGGGATCTCCCGCTCCTTTGCCAGGTGATGGATGCTCTCCTCACCGAGCGGTTCCGGAAGCATATCCAGAGAAGCAACTACGGACGGCTTATCCTCAAACTGAGTCGATTCAAATGTTTTGTTTACCGGCTCGCTTTCCGAAGTTTCCTCATCGTCCAGATTTGCCGGGCGGCGGAATGGAGTGCGGGGAGTTGCCTTTTCCGGGTTGGTAAAGGAATCCTGGATCTGGCGTCTTCTTTCCTCTTCTTCCATCTGACGGCGCTGGGCGAAAGTTCTCGGACGGGCTTCGATCTCTCTTGCCGGACGGGCTTCGATCTCGCTTGCGGGACGTTCCGGAGTGATCTCTCTTGCGGCCGGTCTTCCTGCTTCTCTAGGTGCCGGACGGCTGATCTCTCTAGCGCCCGGACGGCCTACTTCTCTTGAACGCGGAGCAGGTCTTCTGGACAATCCGGCCTCTTCTTCCTCTTCTCTTCTGGCAGAGGGGAGGATCTCCCTGTCATTTCCGCTCGGTCCCCAGAGAGAAGGTCTCTCTCTCGGTTTCTCGACATCGATGATCTGATCCTTCGGCTTACTCAGAGAGCCCAGCGGACGGTCGTCATCCACATATGCTGCGGAACTGCCCCACGCCGGAACCGGTCCGTCGGTATCCGGGACTCTCTCCCAGATCGGGACGTTCTTCTGCGGTTTAGAGGATTCTTCCTCGTTTCTGGATGCGCGGAAAGCACCCGGGCGGCCAGAAGGTCTGGAAGGTGCCTGTCTCGGCTCCTGTCTCGGCGCCATTCTTGCCAGTGCCGGACGATCGTCTTCTTCCTGCTCATCTCTAGGCGCAAATGCCGCTCCCGGTCTTCCTGCCGGCTTGAAGATACCGGACATATCCGGGGTCTCTTCTTCTCTTCCCAGAGTTCTCGGACCATTTCTGTTTACTCCGGAAGCAGCTCTCTCTGCAACATCTTCATCCTGAGAAGATCTTGCCAGCGTTCTCGGGCCGTTTCTATTTACGCCCACAGAAGCGCGGACAGTCGCCTCCACTTCTCTAGAGCCTCTCTCCAGAGATCTCGGACCATTATTTTCCGGACGCAGGCCGGGTCTCTGATCCGCATATTCTTCGCTTTCCTGTTTCGCTTCCGCCAGGGATCTCGGACCTCTGGTGTTACGCGGTGCAGAAGCAGCACGTCTTGCCGCTTCCTCGGATGCCGCACGGAGCTCATCTTTGGACAGGTAGTTTCTGCCGCGGTTTCTCGGGGAAACAAACGCGCCTGTATTCTCATTCGACGGCTTTGCCCACGAAGGAGTCTCCTTCGCTTCCGGCATATCGCCCCATCTCGGGCCTTCCGACTCGAGAGAGTGCATCGGATGGATCTCTTCGTCCAGCGGAGGTTCCGTCAGGTATTCCAGACTCGGTCCCATCTCAGTCGCTCTTGCCAGCGGGGCCGGCGGACGCTGTGCCAGCGGACGGTTGCTCTCATCGTCTTCCGGATTCAGGTCGACTCTCTCATTGATCTCGACATTCATGCTGGATCGTGCGTGTGCGAGAGGTGCAGCCGGACGGTACTTCAGCGGAACATCGTTTTCTTCGCTTCCTCTGTAGTATTCTGTCGCATTGGTCTGTGCCTTCGGCAGGATCTCGCGTACTTCTCCTTCCGGTCTGTCATATTCGACTTCCGTATGACGGAGTACACCGGAGTCATATTCGCTGTTCATGATCGCCATGCCGTGCTTCTCTTCCGGAGTTCTCTCCAGCTGTCTCGGGATCGGAGCGGTATCCGTTACGCGCTCTTCACTGTCCATGACAGGCTTTTTCTTGTTGAAGGAGAAGGTAATATTGGCAACCATATCCTCTTCCTGCGGAACTTCTTCGACCACAGGCTCTTCCACCACAGGCTCCTCATCATAGATGTCTTCCTGCGGGATCGGCTTGAAGATAGGCTTCGGTTCTTCTTTCTTCTCTTTGGAGATCTTCGGCATCGGGATCTCATAGGATTCCGCTTCTTCGATCTCACGGGATGAGTTCGATACCAGCTGCTCACGGAAAGCCTTCTCTTCCGGTGCCGGCGTCTTATACTTATCCGGAACCTTCATGTACTTATCCTGCTGCATCGGCATCTTCTCGAGATCCTCAAGTGTCATATCGGAAACATCGATGTTCGGATTTGCCGCAAATGGAGAGACCTCATCTCCGCCTCTTGCCATATGGCTGGCCATGGAAGATGCTCTTTCCTTATTCGGATTTCTCTCAGCAGCGAGTTCCTCCTCGGTCTTTTCCCAGAGAGGCTTATTCGCAGCCGATGCCGCAGATGACTTCATACCGCCGCCGACCTTCTTCGTTCTTGCAGGACGTGCAGCCGTCTGGCTCGCAGACGGAGGCGGAGTAACTGCTTTTGCCCAGGAAGGAACGCTGGAAGCTGCCGCCATGTCGCCCTTAGGAGCTTCTTTAGCAGCTACCGCGAGTCTCGCGATCATCTCGCGCTCACGCTGAAGTTCTTCTTCCTTCGTCAGCTTCTTGTCCGGATCCTTTCTCTTGCCGAATCCGTATTCCATCTCCAGCTCGGAGAATTTTTTCTTTGTTCTCTCGCTTTCCGGCTTCGGCTCGTCCGAAGATGTCTCGAAGACGGAATCCAGTGATGTTCTGGCCTCCGAGGTATCCATATCCAGACGTCCCTTCGGCGTAACTCTCGACTCCTTCGGCTTCTCGAAGAAGGAGTAGTCGAGGATCTCGATGCTCGGATCGTGAATATTAAACTCGAAGTGTGTATCCGTCAGCGCGGTGCAGCGGGACTTATCCCAGTACTGCTGATAGGTGATGCCGGCGTTCTTTGATGTGCCCTTGCTCATCGGAACATTCGCCTCGACCTCGCCGTTCTGGCCGTTCATGGCATAGTAGAAATCTCTGCCCATGTATTCGCCCTTCATGTACCAGATCGGGAAAAGCACCAGTTCACCGATACCCAGAGGATAGTCGGTCTTATCCTGGAAATAGGAGATATCGTAAGAATCGGAGTGGGCATCCATGATCATCTGGCGGGTCCACTTCTTGATCCTGTCCATAAAATCCTGCATGCAGGTGATCGGATCCTTCGTCATCATCAGGACCGGTGTATCCATCAGGACCTTATCGTTCAGAAGGACCATCTTGCTCTGGTCATATGGCTGCAGGTTGTTGATCACATTGGTCGGCAACACGCCGGATGCATCAAACGGGATACCCTGCCAGGAAAGGATACCGCCGGTAACATGCTCAGACGGCTGTTCTCCTGTCGGTTCCTTAGTCACATTCTTCTTATTCTTCTGGAAACGGGAGAAAGAGGAACGGATCGCAGACAGTGATTCGGAGAGCCCCTCGGCGATACCCTCGGTACCGTTGATACCGAAGAGCGTCTTTGTCTCGTTTGCCTTATTTCTGATCATTGCAGTCACTTTTGCATGGGCAAGGACCTCATAGGTAAACAGCCAGATCGGCACATATACCTTGTGAAGGAGTTCCTTGTTCTCATCCGTTGCCAGTGTACGGCCGACTGCGGAATTATTTCTGATATAGTCCAGGAACTTCTCCTGAGCTTCCTGACGTGTATGCGTGAAAGGGATCACACGACGCGGCATAGCACCGATGATACCGCCGTTATCCTTGGTCGAAGTAGAAGAACATAGAGGGCAGCATGCATTCGGGGAACCGGGTTTCGCGATATAATCCGCTCCGCAATCCTCACAGTGAAAACTGTGGTACACTTTATCATTCCATGCATCACCTACATAATAGCCGCCTTCGAGTTCTTTTACCTCGTTGGTCTCATCAAGAACGGTATGACAAAAGCAGCATGTGTAGCGCTTGGATTCATCGTATATAAGATCAGCCAGACAATTGGGACAGTGAAATGCTATTTCCATATATATACAGCCCTCCTACTTCACTCTATAATATAAAATTTGTTTGTGAGATTGTCAATTATTCTTCAGTATGCTACACTTTTAATATTCATATTTAACTGGATAAATAGGCTCTTTCCTTCCCATCCGGGGAAGCACGGAAAGATCCGGACATCCGGTAAAGAGAGCAGGGAATCTATGAGGAACGTCGCATTTTCGCCTGAATATGCGAAAAGATATGAGAGCCAGAGCAAGATCCTCTTCCGCGACGAGAACCGTCGTTCCAAGGAGGAAGGGTGCTTTTCGAACGGCTATTTTCTCCTCTGTGAAAGCTACGAAGGAGAGCTTGACGGCGAGCACCGGTTTGCTGCCCGTTATTCCCTTTTCACGCCGAATCACGACCTGGTATTAAGCTATGACTGTCTCGACAGCGAGCATGCGCTGAGCGAGATGATCTCCCATAACGACGGAAATGCCTATTACGTCTTCCGCCGCGACCGCTTCGGTTTTTCGGTCTTTAATCTGAACACGCTCCGCGAACACCGCTACTATTCCGACGAGGCATTTACCAAGGATTCGGATTTCATCTGGTGCGGCGCCGAATACTACGCGGACAGAAATACCATCTTCGTTGTCGGCCATATGCCGCACGCCCCGTTCGAGGTCTATGAATTTGATTTCTCTGACCCGATGACCTGCGTCGCCTTCGTTCCGGAGGATGCGCTGATCCTGACGCTTCCGACCGTGGACTTCGCCGACGAGATGGAAGATTTCCGTGATGAATACATCAACTGGGGCGAGGAAAACATCTATGGTTCCGCGCTTCTAGCCTCTTTTGAGGATATCGCCGAGTGGTTCGCCTTTGTCGATACGCTGGGATCCAGAAAGACAGCGCCGTCGTACTACATGCCATCCACGCCGTTTATCGCTTTCCGCATGTCGGACGGTATTCCGGTCGGCATGATTGAGATCAAGCACGAGCTGAATGACTATATGTCCAAGCACGGCGGTCACATCTCTTACTCCGTACGGCCTTCCGAGCGCCGCCGCGGATATGGAAAGAGAATGCTCGCTATGGTACTTCCCTACGCCAAGCTCCTCGGCCACAGCAAGGTCCTGGTCGTCTGCCACACGGACAATGAGCCCTCACGCCGCACGATCCTTGCCGATGGCGGCGTCTATGAGCAGACCTATTTCTCCGAGCTGGATAACATCTATAACGAGAATTACTGGATCCGCACTACACCTCCGGGCACAGCAGAGCCCAGCAAGGCGAATATCGTCTCCTGATCAGAGCAGTTTTTTATTCTTTACCCTCCCAGGAAGCGGCGCGGGAAACAGCTTTGGCCCAGGCCTTAAGGAGTGTCTCCCTCTTCTCCTCCGACATGGAAGGCGTAAAGAGAGTATCACAGTGCCGAAGCTCGCGCAAGGCTTCGATGCTTTCCCAGTATCCGCAGAAAAGGCCGGCAAGATATGCCACGCCCTGTGATGTCGTCTCTCTTTCCTTCGCGCGGTCCACTTCGCAGTTCAGGATATCCGACTGGAACTGCATCATGAAGCGGCTGACGGAAGCGCCTCCATCGACCTTGAGTTTACTGATCTTACAGTTTGCCTCCTCCTGCATAAGCGATACGAGATCATAGACCTGATAGGCGATGCCCTCGAGTGCCGCACGCGCGATATGTGCTTTTGTCGTGCCGCGGGTAAGACCTAAGATCGCACCTCTGGCATACATATCCCAGTACGGAGCGCCCAGTCCCGAGAATGCCGGGACCAGGACAACGCCGGCGCTGTCCGGCACCGTCTCCGCCAGCACATCGCAGTCGGATGCGTGATCGATCAGGTGCAGCTCATCACGGAGCCACTGGATCGTGGAACCGCCGTTAAAGACGCTTCCCTCCAGCGCATATGCCGTCTCGCCGTTGAGAGACCAGGCCGCCGAGGTGACCAGACCTTTTTTCGATATGATCGGCTCGGAGCCGACATTCATAAGCGTGAAGCAGCCGGTGCCGTAAGTATTCTTGATGTCGCCCTTATCGAAGCACGTCTGTCCGAAGAGCGCCGCCGGCTGATCGCCGAGGATGCCGTAGATGCCGACACCATAGATAGCCTCAAGTCCCGGGATGTCAGCCGCGACATACCCGAACTCCGAAGCGCCGGGAAGGGCCTTCGGGAGCATGCACTTCGGGATATGGAAGTACTGGCAGAGCTCATCATCCCAGGAAAGGTCATGGATGTTAAAGAGCATCGTTCTCGATGCATTGGAATAGTCAGTCGCATGTGACATACCGCCCGTGAGCCGGTAAAGGATCCAGGTATCGACGGTGCCGAAGAGGATCTCACCCAGTCCGGCTCTGGCCTTCAGTCCCGGGACTTCCTCGAGGATCCACTGGATCTTCGTCGCGGAGAAATACGCGTCCGGAACAAGGCCGGTCTTATCTCTGACCTTCTCGATAAACTCCGGATCGGAGGCCTTCAGTTTCTCGACCAGTGCCGCGGTCCTTCTGCACTGCCAGACGATCGCGTTATAGACCGGGCGTCCCGTGTTCTTTTCCCAAAGGATCGTGGTCTCTCTCTGGTTCGTAATGCCGATACCGGAGATCTCGCCGGGCTGGATATTCGCCTTGGCAAGCGCCTGACGGATACAGTCGCACACCGTTCTCCAGAGGTCCTCCGGATCATGCTCGACCCATCCCGGTTTCGGGTAATGCTGGTCAAAGGTCTCCTGCGCGGATGCCACGCAGGTGCCGTCTTGTGCCGTCTTCTCTGAAGATCATGGCACGGGAAGATGTCGTCCCCTGGTCGATCGAAAGCATATACTTACTCATAAGGCGCCTCCTTTTAGCAAAAACACCTCCGGGAAAGTGCTTTTCCCGAAGGCGCTTCGAATTAGAATCTCTTATATACCCAGTTCAGTTTTGCAAGCCATTTTGTGTCCATCTGGTTGATGGAGTCAGCACCAAAACGGATCCGCCACTGACCGGTCGGCATGCCCGGCGCATTCATTCTCGTGTCGGAACCAAATCCCATAACATCCTGCAAGGGCGCGATCGCAAGCTTTGCTGCCGATGACCATACGGTGGTCAGCATCGCGCGGCACGCCGGCGCATGCACGCCGCCATCGCCCCAGTTGTCACCGTGGAAACGGCAGTACTCGAGAGCAAACTTTCTGTCTTCTTCGGAGGCCTCCCAGAGCCAGCCGAGAAGCGTGTTGTTATCGTGTGTTCCGGTGTAGGCGATACAGTTCTCCGGATAGTTGTGCGGCATGTGTTTACTGTCGTCGTGCGGCACCATACCGAACTGAAGGACCCTCATCGTCGGAAGTCCGGTCTCATCGAGGAAGCGGATCAGTTCATCATCTGTCTCACCGAGGTCTTCCGCGAAGATCGGAGGTTCTTTTCCGAATTCATCAAAGATCTTGTTCCAGAGTTTCATGCCCGGACCCGGGTTCCACTTGCCGTTTCTGGCATTCTTCGCATCAGCCGGGCAGCTGTAATATCTCGAGAATCCGCGGAAATGGTCGATGCGGATCACATCGTAGAGCTTGAAGTTCTGATGAAGCCTGCTAAGCCACCATGCATAGTCTTCTTTCTCGTGGGCCGCCCAGTCGTAGACCGGATTTCCCCAGAGCTGGCCGTCTTCACAGAAATAGTCCGGCGGTACACCGGCAACGCTCTTAAAGGAGCCGTCTTTATTTGTCTGGAACAGGGATCTGTTCGCCCAGACATCGCAGGAATCGCCGCTTACGTAGATCGGGATATCACCGATCACGGAGATGCCGATCTCATTGATCTTCTTCTTCAGTTTCGTCCACTGCGCATAGAAAATATACTGGATAAACAGGTAGAATTCGCAGAGTTCCCTGTGTTCCTTCTCAAATGCCGCCACTGCTTTCGCATCGTGTTTCTGGAGAGCTTTATCGTCCCAGTCCCACCATGCTTTCTGGCCCTGAGTCTCCTTGATCGCCTGGAAAACGATCACATCCTTGACCCATGGATTTTCTTTTTCAAACTTCAGCATCTCCTTACGGATCGCTTCATCGACCTTTGCATAGGCATCTTTCAGCATCTGCATGCGGTTCTCTCTGACCCACGCGTAGTCCACACTATAGCAGGAGCCCGGGTACTTGCACTTCTCGAGTTCGTCCTTCGTCAGAAGTTTCCTGTCGTAAAGATCCTCCGGGTCAATAATCAGCGGAGATCCGGCAAATGCCGAATCACTCTGATACGGGGAGTCTCCCGAACCCGGGTTTGTAAACGGGAGCACCTGCCAGTAGGCCATCCCCGCTTCTTTCAGTTTTTTGGCGAAGTCTATCGCCTCTTTGCCAAAACCGCCGATTCCGTAAACACCCGGAAGCGACGTAATGTGTAACAGTACACCTGCACTTCTTCGCACTTTCAATTATCCTCCTTATTGCGAACATATATGAGTTTCACCTGCGGATTCTTCTCGTTGACGCGAAGCTCGCACTCCAGAAAATCCAGCGACTGCATGAGTTTACTCATCTTCGAAAAGCCGTAGTTACGGGCATCAAATGACGGGCTCTTCTTATTGACCAGGTTTCCTACATCCCCAAGGAATGCCCAGCCGTCTTCGTCTGCCAGATCGGAAACGGAACTTGCGATCAGCTCGCAGGTGGCTTCATCAATATCTTTCGGGACTCTTGCCCCTGACTTATTCTCTGCATCTGCGGAATCAGATACATCCGAAGATTCCCCGCTGTCTGCCTGGGAAAGTGCTTTTGCAGAGGAATTCTCGGGATTTTTCGTTTTCTTTTCTTTCGGCGCCAGGATCTCTAAGAAGATGAAACGGTCACAGGCCGCGACAAAGGGAGTCGGCGTCTTCTTCTCGCCGATACCGTACACGATCTTGCCTGCTTCTCTGAGCCTCGTGGCAAGCCTCGTAAAATCGCTGTCGGAAGAAACCAGACAGAAACCGTCCACACTCTCGGTGTAAAGGATATCCATCGCATCGATGATCAATGTGGAATCTGTCGCGTTCTTGCCGGATGTGTAACCGAACTGCTGCACCGGAGAGATCGCATGATCGAGGAGGACCTGCTTCCAGGGTCCAAGCTGCGGCTTCGTCCAGTCGCCGTAGATACGCTTGATGGTCGGGTTGCCGTAGCGCGCGATCTCAAGCATCATCGGCTTAATATAAGTAGCGGAGATATTGTCCGCATCGATAAGCACTGCCAATCTTACGTCTTTTACCGGCATATACACCTCTTTTTCCTGCCGAATTGTCGGCATTTCCTTGCCCTTACGGGGTAAGGCTGATATAATATTGTGGCTTATCCGGGACCTTCGGAAAAGCGGGCTTCCGATACATCGGGTGATCCGCCGCCGGGCATTTCCGGAAAACCATTACTATTATATCGTATTTTGCAATTGTAACCAAACTGGAGAGGCTGTCTATATGGACGAAAAGACACAAAACGAAATTTCACGCCGCCGTACCTTCGCGATCATCTCGCACCCGGACGCCGGTAAGACAACAATGACCGAGAAACTCCTGCTCTACGGAGGCGCCATCCACATGGCAGGTTCCGTTAAAGCCAGAAAAGCTGCGCACCACGCGACCTCCGACTGGATGGAGATCGAGAAGCAGCGTGGTATCTCCGTTACCTCGTCCGTCATGCAGTTCAACTACGACGGCTACTGCATCAATATCCTTGACACCCCCGGCCACCAGGACTTCTCCGAGGATACCTACCGTACGCTCTGTGCGGCAGACGCCGCGGTCATGCTCCTTGACGGCGCAAAAGGTGTCGAGGCGCAGACCATCAAGCTCTTTACCGTCTGCCGTAAGCGCGGTATCCCGATCTTCACCTTCATCAACAAGATGGACCGTGCCGCGAAGAACCCCTTCGACCTTATCGACGAGCTCGAAAAAGTACTCGGCATCCGCAGTACCCCGATCAACTGGCCGATCGGAACCGACGGTGATTTTCAGGGTGTATATGTCAGAGAAACCGAAGAGGTACTTCTCTTCGACAACGAAACCAAGGACCACGGTGCTTCCATGGTCAAGTCCATCTCTGCCGGTATCAACGATGAAGAAGCACTGAAGAAGATCTTAAGCGACCACCACTACGAGACACTGAAGAATGACATCGAGCTTCTCGACATGGCGGGTGACCCCTTCGACCTCGATAAGATCCTTGCCGGCGAGCTCACCCCTGTATTCTTTGGATCCGCGATCACGAACTTCGGCGTCGAGCCGTTCCTTAAAAAGTTCCTCGAGATCGCACCGGGACCGCAGGCTCACGAGACCTCTGAAGGTGTAATCGCACCGGATGAAGATTTCTTCTCCGGATTCGTTTTCAAGATCCAGGCAAACATGGACCCGAACCACAGAGACAGAATGTCCTTTATGCGTATCTGCTCCGGCAAATTCGAAAAGGGCATGTCCGTCAAACATATGCGTACCGGAAAGAAGATCACACTCGCCCAGCCGCAGCAGTTCATGGCCTATGCCGGCGACATCATCGGTCTTTTCGATCCTGGCATCTTCCGCATCGGCGACACCGTGACCACATCTTCGAAGAACTTCAACTTCGCAAACATCCCGGTCTTCCCGCCGGAGCACTTCGCCCGTGTACAGCCGAAGGACTCCATGAAGAGAAAGCAGTTCCTGAAAGGTATCGAGCAGCTCTCTGAAGAAGGTGCCGTCCAGCTCTATAAGCAGCCGGGCATCGGTACCGAGACCTACATCATGGGCGTGGTCGGTGTTCTCCAGTTCGAAGTTCTCGAGCATAGATTAAAGACCGAGTACGGTGTCGATATCCTGAGAAACAACCTCAACTACCGCTTCGCCAGATGGTGCAGCAAGCAGGATGAGAGCGCGGACATCGATTTTTCCAAACTCACGCTGACCTCCACTTCCATGCTGGTCCTCGACAGAGATGAAATGCCGGTAGTGCTTTTCGAGTCGGAGTGGGCGATCTCCTGGGCACTCGAACACAACGAAGGACTCAAACTTGACGATATCCATGAAAGATAAAAAACGAATCTCCCGTCGCTGGTCCTCGGGCTTTGCCCTGCGGAATCGCTCCGGGAGATTGTTTTTTTATCTCGGGTGTAGCCGTTAAGATGTTTTTCTTTATCGTGGGAAGCGGAATCGCTCCGTAGGCTTTTCTTTTTATCCGAGTGTTTAGCGGACGAAGGTTTTTTCATGCGCAATTTCGTCTGTGAATACGAGCTTTCGCCCTGCGGGAAGCTAGATTAACAGGTCTTTGGGCAGCCCGTGTGCTTTTTCGATTTCGACCAATGCGGTTCGGATCTCAAGCACGCGGGTTTTCAGTTCCCGGTTCTGCTTATTGGCATTTGAGATCGCGTCTCTCTCTTCCGGGAACTTTTTCTTAGGAACAGTGTACGTCTTGCTCCATGTTTTTCCGCCTCTGGGTTTGTTCACATTACCCTGGGAATCAAGCGTGTACTCTTTTCTCTTTTGATCATGGATCTTCTTCAGAGGCTCGGCGATCTCCTTTTGGATGGTCAGCTGCTCTTCGTAGATGTCGACGATCTCGGAGTATTTCTTAAAGTATTCCTTGTCCCCATCAGGAGCCTTACGGATGACCTCATCGACACGCATCCTGAGATCGGCCAGTTCTTCCGCCGTCAGATCGCATTCCAGTTTTATGTCCGGTGTCTTCGGAACCTTCATTCCGCTGAGCACATATCCGCGGAGCACGCGGAAATCTCCGGGACGGTTCTCTTCCGCTTTCGAAAAGAACAGTTCCGCTTCGTGATACAGTTTATTCAGAAGTGCTTTTTCCGCCTGATCAAGAACACGGTCATGACGCACATACTCATAATCGAATGTTAATCCGCAGAACGGGCACTCATACAGAGCTCTGGACTGGTTATCGATCAGTTCGCCGTCGCAGGACGGGCACGTCACGATCTCCTTCAGGTTCTCTTCATAACTTTGATGATCAGATGCATCCGGCTCACCCTCTGACTTGCTAAGGTCCATTTTCCCAAGACGTTCAATGATCTCAGAAAGTTCCTTCTCTTTCTCGGCCTCCTCTTTTGAGCGCGTACAGATCCGAATCATCCGTCTTGGAAAACAGGCTATGCAGAATATTGCCGATGGTACTCAGGATCGATTGCAGAAGCCCGTTGCTCTCGCTGATTTCTATCGTATCCTTATCGGCTTTGATCCTGCTTTCCAGTTCACTTCTTGTCTTCTTGATGCCCTCCAGCTCCTCTGCAGCACGAAATGCATCGTGGAGGGTTCCGAAGTATTCCTTATCTTCGGGAAAAGCATTCTCATCGGCATTATTCAGCGCGCGTTCGACATCCGGATAGTCCACTTCGATCAGATCAGGGATGGAGAGCGTTTTCTCAACTCTGTCGAGTCTGGCATGGCTTAAGATACGGCCCTGAAGCAGACGCGGGTCGTGCGGCTGTTTTTTCAGCGCGAAAAGATATCTCTTCTCCGCAAAAGGGAAATCCCCTGCATGCAGAGAAGATTCTGCCATCTCGAGGATGACTTTCTTCTGGAAATACTCGTATTCGTAGGAGATGCCGCAGAACGGACATTCGTACTTCTGAAGTTCGTCATTTACCTTCAGTGCGCCACCGCACTTGGAACAGGTATGGACTTTCACCAGTGTCATAATACAACCCCCTTTACCACCCTTATTTCTCAACCCTATTTCTATTCTACTATGACAAAAGAGCACGTCAAAGGTAAATTTGACGTGCTCTTACATTCTATTTCGCTTTAATGAAGTTCTTACTTCTTAAGAATGTCGAGAACTGTTGCTCTCATATTCTCCTTCTCGATCACGAGATTATGCAGTACCGGCTTCTTGTTGATGTCCTTGAGGCCGTACGGGATCGGAAGTCCGCTTTCTTCAGAAAGTTCGTTACTGATCACCTCATCGGATCTGCCGTTGCTGTAGCCGGATCCATTTAATGCATCCATAACGGAAGGTGCGAACTTGAAAGGAGACGCTGTCGAAACGAAGACCGTCTTTGTCTCGTCTCCGGATCTCTGATAGTAGCGGTTGTAGATATTAAAACCGACGGCTGTGTGTGTATCGACCACGTGATCGCAGCGGTCATAGACATCTCTGATGGTCTTGCTGATACCGGCTTCATCGGCAAAGCCGCCGACAAAAGTCATCTGCAGTGCTTTTAGCGTATCCGGATCAACGGAATAAACACCCTTGGTCTTTAAGTCTTCCATCCACTGAGCGGTCTTCTTTGCATCCTTATCTGTTACCTCGAAAAGAAGTCTTTCAAGGTTACTGGAAATAAGAATATCCATCGACGGAGAATTGGTCTTATAGAACTCACGGTTTCTGTCATAAGTACCGCTTCTGAAGAAGTCGGAAAGGACCTTGTTCTTATTGGATGCACAGATCAGTTTTCTAACCGGAATGCCCATCTTCTTGGCAAACCAGGCTGCGAGGATATTACCGAAGTTTCCTGTCGGAACGACCACATTCATCTTCTCGCCGAAGTTAAACTCCTCATACTTCAGAAGTTCGACGTAAGAAGCGACATAATATGCGATCTGCGGTACCAGACGGCCCCAGTTGATGGAGTTTGCCGAAGACAGGACGCAGCCCTGCTCATCCAGGATCTTTGCCACCTCCGGATCTCCGAAGATCGCCTTGACACCGGACTGGGCATCGTCGAAGCAGCCGTTGACGGCTACAACATGTACGTTATTTCCTTCGGTGGTGATCATCTGGCGCTTCTGCGCTTCGGAGACACCCTCGGAAGGATAAAATACGATAACTTCCGTACCCGGCAGATCCTTGAATCCTTCGAGCGCTGCCTTACCGGTATCACCGGAGGTCGCGGTCAGGATGCAGATCTTTCTGTTCTCGCCGGTCTTTCTGGCAGATGCGGTCATCAGGTGCGGCAGAAGCTGCAGCGCCATATCCTTAAATGCCGCCGTCGGGCCATGCCACAGCTCGAGGATATATTCTCTGGGGTTATACTTATTCAGTTGAACCAGCGGAGCCGGCTTCTCACCGAACTTTTCTTCGCTGTACGCCTGTGTCGTATAGTCCAGAAGTTCGTCATAGGTAAAGTCCGTAAGATACTTGGCGAGCACTGTTGCCGAGATCTCCGGGTAGGTCATCTCGGTCATCGCCATGATCTCGCTCTTACTAAGCTGCGGGATCTCCTCCGGCACGAAAAGTCCGCCATCCGGGGCTATACCCTGCTTGATGGCTTCCGCCGAAGTAAATTTCTTATCGTATCCTCTTGTGCTGATATACATCATGGATGGTTATCTCCTTCACTTATATCTCGTATCTTTATGTGTTTATGCTTCCGGCTCACGTTTCCGAAGCGGTCTCCGCCTGTGTATCCGCGGTTCCTTCCGGCTGTGTATCCGAAGCAGTCTCTGCCTGAGTTTCCGCGGCTGTATCTGTCTGCGCTACAGACTCCGTTGTCGGGGTCGTGTCCGTCGCCTGTTCCGTCGCACTTTCCGTGGAGGCATCCGCGGTTTCTTCGATGGTCGCCGGAGTGCTTACGCTTGCTCCGTCTTCTGCAAAAGCACTGTTATATGCGGCGATGATTGCTGCAATCTCCGGATCTCCTGCATTTTCCTCAAGTTTTTTCTCGAGGAATTCGACCTTCTCCGCATCCTTGCTCTTCGCGGTGGCTTTCTTTACCGCCGGGAGGATCACGAAAACCGTAAGAAGAACGAGTCCTGCGATCAGGACGATCGCACCGAGCGCGATCGCGGTCATCCGCATCTTCTCGGCAGGAGTCTTCGGAAACTCTACATTGATCGCTTCATCCGGGATCTCACCATTCGAAGAGGTGGACTGTGCCAGTGCATCGCGGATCTCTTTTTCCGTCGCGATCCTTCTCTTTCTCGGCTTTTTCGGTGCCTTGATCAAGATCGGTGCCTGTACATGGATCCTCTCTCTGTTTTCACTTTCTGCCACCATCGGTGACTCCTGGCGGGTGATTGCCGAGGACAGTGCTTTGAGCGGAGATTCTTCCGGGGTCGCTTCTGCGATCGCCTGTGCCTGCTCATATTCGACTTTCGCCTGCGCCAGGCAATACTGCGCGAGCTCCGTCATCTGCTGGGAATGAAGTCCGCATGTCAGCGCATGTTCGAAGCACTTGAGTGCACGGTGATATTCTTCGCACTGGGCGACACAGATACCGAAAAGAAGCGAAGGCTCGCCCCAGGTCGGGTACTCTGTAATGATCTTTTTCAGAGAAATAATGGCAACATCCGCGCCATCACTGTTCATATTCGAGAGCGCACGGTTATACTGACGGGCCAGCTGTTCCGATTCTTCCGGCGGAAGACGGAATACTACCAGGTCTCTTGTCGTGATCTCAGGTATAGTCTTTCCTGCAGTTTTCCAATCCATATGCGCGTTCCTGTTCTTTTTCCTTATTTATCCCGAAGAAGACGGTTTCTCCTAAGTTCTTCCTCGATCACGCCTCTGGCCTCACCGAGAAGGTAGAGCGATCCGATCATGTAAATCGGGGCGTGATTTCTGACCGCACGGGCAACCGCATTTCTGCATGCCGTCTCGACATCATTGACTGCGATCAGTTTTTCTCTAGCATTATACATACACGATTCCAAATTGTAAAACTCTGTGCTTCGTCTCAGCGCCTCATCCCATGCGTTACGAAGTTCCGCTGCCGGCATGGCGCGTTTCTGGTTTGGCGTGACCAGCGTGATCCGTCCGAGCGGCACACACCAGCGGTCAGAAAGGATATCCAGCATCCTCGTGACATCCTTGTCGGCCATCACGCCCATGATCACTTCACACGGGTTTTCATTCTGAAGGACTTCCATTTCCTCCAGAAATGCCACGAACGACGTCACTCCCTGGGGATTGTGCGCCCCGTCGAGGATCACCGGCGGATCCTGGCAGATCGCCTCGAGACGGCCTTTCCAGAGCACATGGGAGATCCCTTCCTGTCTTGCTTCCTGCGACACGAAATTCTCCATGGCAAGAAGCGCCAGGGATGCATTCTCCAGCTGATAGCTGCCATGCATACGGATGCGGTAATTCTTATTTCTGAACGAAAAGCACTGTCCCCGCAGGTTCTGGCTGGATCTTACGGCTTCGTCTCTTCGGAGCCACGTTAATTGCGCATGTTTTTCTTTTGCTATATTTTCAAGGACCTGCGCAGCTTCTTCCGCATCACTGTTTGGTACTTCCCGCTGATGCGTATCCATCGCGAATACCGGGACGCCTTCCTTGATAATGCCGCCTTTTTCAGATGCGATCTTCCCGAGAGTGTCGCCGAGCCTGTCGGTATGGTCATATCCCAGTGCGGTAATGATGCAGGCCTGAGGCTTTTTGATCACATTCGTCGAGTCAAGCCTTCCGCCGAGTCCGGTCTCCAGGACAACTGCGTCACATTTCTGCTCGGCAAAATAGAGGAATGCCACCGCGGTGACAAGTTCAAATTCCGTCGGGTGCTCCTGCCCCTCCGAGAGCATCTCCCCGACCTTGCTCTCAACCAGATCCGAGAGGCGTTTCAGGGATTCTCCGTCGATCTCACCGTACGTATCGTCTTTTTCCCAGGAAAGGAGTCCCTCTCTTCCATCGAGGATACGGATCCTCTCGGAAAATCTCTCCAGAAACGGCGAGGTATAAAGCCCGACGCGTTTTCCGTCCCACGCGAGCATCGAGGCACAGTAGGAGGAAACGGAACCTTTTCCGTTGGTTCCGGCAATATGGATGACGGACAGGTGCTTTTCGGGATGAGAAAGCTTCTCAAGAAGACCCTCCATCCTATCAAGCCCGAGTTTAATTCCGAATTTATTAGCTGTCTGAAGGAATTCCGGAGCGTTTTGATCGATCATGGTAGGCTCCTGTTATTCTCCTGCTTCGCTCTTCTCCGGTTCGGCGGCAGGCTCTTCCTCATCGCTGCTCTCCTTCTTCTTGAAGATGAAGAGTTTACTGAAAATATAGTTGGCGATTACGACGAAGACTGCTATAAAGAGCTTGACGAGGTAAATATTGGCAATATCGATACCGAAGATGCTGATCAGGATATCGTCCTTCGGCATATTGCAGGCATTCTCCATGACCATAACGGACAGGGAGAACAGACCGAGTTCGAAAGCAAAGAAAGTAAACAGACGCGCCGCCACAAAGCTGATGAACTCTTTCTTGACGTTTCCTTTCGTATGGAAGACGAAGAGCTTGTTCGTGACATAAGCGAACACGACCGCGACTACCCAGGCGATCGCATTGATAAACGTAACGAAGAGATCGAAGCTCCATTTACCGATCGTGACCGGCCATTTTACTTTAAAGGCCTCTCTGAGGACCGCAAAGGCGATCAGGTTAACGATCGTGGTAAGTACACCGAATACGAAATACCAGAAGATCTCCCGGAATTTCTCATTCTGCATCAGTTTTTTCAGCCCGGAAGGCTGTTCTTTTGTGCTCATTAGACTCTCCTTGGTTTGACCTGACGGCGGTACGAGATCCTCCTTCTGTAGAAGAGGATGCCAATGATCAGGGCTTCAACCACTGCTATACTAGCACATATAATGAACAAATACAAAAACAGGTTTCTATGGGTGCTCGGAGCTTTATAAGGATAGAAATCCTTCTCTGCCGAGTCGATCACGTAGAATCTGGCAGATCCGTCTTCCGACTTCAGATACGCGATCTTCGTCGATCCGTCTTTTGAGACATATCCCTCGATCTCCGTCGAACCATAAGCGATCATTGTCGAAGTAAAGCCCTCCGGAACGATCACATCCATCGGTTTTTCCGCAACAGTAAGGATCAGGGATGATCGAAGGAGCATCTTGCCCGGTTCGTAACGGCGCATAGTGCCCGTCTCCTGATTATAGACATAGAGCCCCGGCTCTTCTCCCTGCGTGCAAACATAGATCAGAACGCTGAGCACGCCGTCTCTGCGGAAACACGGCACTTCTTTTCCGTTCACCATGCAGGTGGACTGGTAAAAGTTCGCCGGGATCGTCAGGGAGTCCGGAAGCTGGATAAACTCGAAGATCTTGCCGTCGCTGTCCTCCAGCTCGATTCCTTCAACCAGCAGGGAGTCACTTCTGTAGATGTTGATCGTATAGACATTGACGGCTTCCCCGTCTTCCGCCACGACTTTTACGAGCACGGTATTATTGCCGATCTGAAGATCCGAGCCGCCTTCAACGGTGACTGTGGATTTGACGTTATATGCCACTCCGGTG
Source organism: uncultured Eubacteriales bacterium (assembly GCA_900317035.1). Lineage (GTDB taxonomy): Bacteria > Bacillota > Clostridia > Saccharofermentanales > Saccharofermentanaceae > Scatonaster. The sequence continues at coordinate 4,576 of ONFC01000085.1, read as the reverse complement.
ACTGCCACGTCGGTAATATTCTTGGATACGGTAATGGAGTATTCGAAGATACCAGGATCAAATGCCGGTTCCAGATCAAAGGAGCCAACAGATAGTGCGGAGAGCGTCGCATCAGACGATGTCATCGCCTGCACGATCACAGATCCGCCGGTTCCGGTTCCGGCAACTACATTCTCCAGAGAACTGTCACGAAGTCCGGAGATCGTGCCCAGCCATGCCTTGACCTCACCTCTTGCCTGGTCGCTGATACGGAACCGGAGCGTGGCTACGGTGATCGGCGAATCCGATGAAAAGACAGGCTCTGTATCGGTAGGCTTGGAAGTGGGATCTTTCTTTTCATTTTCCGTCGCGCCTTGCATGATGCTGGCCTCGGCTTCTTCATTCACGGCAGAAAAGCGGATCAGCGCCTCTCCCTCCGGCTGCTCTTTTTCCAGTTTAAATCCTTCCAGATCCTCTCCGAGATCCATACGACCTCACCGGTCCGGGAAGAAGATTCTCTAAATGCGAGATTGACGGTAACACCGCCTGCTGCCCGCTTATAAGCTGCAAAAGAGAATACGACCGCTACTGAAACAAGCAGCGGCAATAAGACAGACACACATATCTTACGCACGTATTTTCTCATTTTATATTTTGGTTCCTGATTCTAAATGTGTTTCTTGTGCCTGCATTATAAAGGATATAGGTATGAATGGCAATCAAATTAAAGTGACATTCCATAATCCTTCGGCATTTCTTCATAAACAGGAATAATGAATACGAAAGATCCGTCGAGCATATCCTGGGAAGCATATGCGGTGTAATAACGCGTTCCTTCGTTGCTCGCCATAGCGATATTCTGCGCGTACTGATGCTTATACATGCCATCCTCATTATCCAGAATATCGAATTTCTGGAAATAGAGAGTATTTTGTCCGATTTCGATATAACTCTTAGCGATCCAGAGTGCGCCTCCGCAGATCGCTTTTTCCGGAGTCGTCCACGGAAGAAGCAGCGCTTCCTCATCCGGAGTGATCTTCTTTTCATCCGGTTTGGAACCGTACTTCGCATACTTCGCGCCATTGATCAGCGCTCCGTCCTTGACGCTCGGATTCGGCGTGGACCCGATGTTATAGAAGTTAAAATATCCTTCATATCCGTCCAGGGTTCCATGACACAGCTTGGACTCTCCGTTTCTTCCCATCTCCTGAAGAATACGGCTGGTAAGGAAATACGGAGAAACTCCCGACTGTTTTCCGGCCTTGAGAAGGATCGATACATAATCCGGGTCAGTTTCCGCCATAAACGAATTCTTCACCATCGCCGAGATACCTTCCGGAGTATGTGCTGTCTCATCGAAAGAGAGTTTCTCAAACTGGAAGATGCCATCCGGTGTCAGGAAGTTTCTCGGATCAAGGAAATAGGCGACGACTTCTCTCTTTGCCGCTTTCCAGCTTTTTCCGTCATATACCGGGCTTCCGGGCTTGACCCAGTCCGGATTATACGTCGAACTGATAAGGCTTCTGTCCACATGGTCCTCGTTATTCAGGACTTCTTCGAAGCTAAGACCTGTCTGATATGCCTCAAACCGGTAATTCGGGTGCAGGCAGTGAAGAAGCCACAGGCCATCGGCATACGACGCCGGGAACTGGGAAAGCGTATTCTTTCGGAACCCCTTTGAATCCTGCCCGTTCAGAAGATACAGCGTATACGTCCGGGTCGTCCCGTCGAGCGAGCTGACCTGTACTTTCAGCTCGTTCTCGCCCTGCTGGATCGCCACAGTGTCGCCTACAGCACCGGGGGAAAGCATATTCGTGGCATTCGTCATAAGAATATTTGCCGCATATCCTTCCACCGCAGTATATTTCAGACTGACATCGGAGAAAGAATCCCCCACCAGTGAATAGTCAAAGGTATTCATATCGAATTCCGGATAGATCGCAAGCGGTTCGTTTTGGCCATCTGAAAAAGAAAGTTCCGTAAGATATGCATTCAGCGGAAGAAAGTTAATACTTGCCCGTGTCAGCTCGACCGTAGCTCCGCGTTCGTCTTTACATGTTACGATCTTTTCTTTCTCGGCATCGGAAACCGCGCCGGTCGGTCTTGGCGTCGGAACGATCCCCTCATCACTTACGATGGCAAGATACCCTGTTTCATCGGTCTTTCCGACTTCTTTAGACTGTACAAGGACATATGAGATCTCGGCAACAGAGGGCGAGGCATTCGCACTTCTCTGGACACGGACGAAAAATGCGTTTCCGGCGGTTCCTTCGATTTCATCATCACTCTGTTCCGCTGCCGTCTCCTGTTTTTTCGACCGGAGCGTCTCAAAATCCACATCGGGAAGATCGTTCTTTCCTACCTCTAATCCATAGCGGTCATAAAGAGTGACCGCTACATCGGAAGAAGCTTCGACCAGATTGACATAGAGATCCCTGTCCTGCGCATCCAGAGAATACCAGGCTTCCTGATTTCCCATCTGAATACACGAGGAAACGACAGTATCATTTTGAAGTGAAACAAAGTCGGGAATATTCACCTTTCCACCGGTAAGAACGCTTCCTCTTCCGTCGGAAGTGCGAAGAAGAATAACCACATCATGATCCCCCGGTATCTCTCCGAGCGTATCCCACTCCATCGTGAAGTCCACCTGTCCGGAAACCTGAGGAACATAGATCTCTCCGGGACGCAGCGACTGATCCACGAAGAAATCCGTTCGCATCTCGCTTCCCTCGACCTGCATATTTCCCTCGATCCTGCGGATTCCGAAAGCATATCCCTCTTCGTTTTCCAGCGGGCTTTTTATCTCGATCCTGCCGCACTGTGTGCCTACCGGATCCGAAAAACCATTAACGGGTGTATAAGAAAGATCTACTTCGCTTAAGATCTTTTCAATAACATATCTTCTCGAACCGCCATTGAGCATCTCACCGATCTTTTCGGTCTTAAATGCATCGTTATATGCCACGCATGCCAGATCCGATGCAAAAGCACTGTCATCTTTTCCGGAAAGGAGATACGGATGCGCCGTAAACTGGTTTTCCACATAGTCGGCAACACTCAGGTGTCCCTGCTCAATCTCTCTCTGCCATACCGGAAGTGTATCCTCCGTCCCGGTCAGGACAGCAGCACGATACATCGTATCCTTCGCATTTTGCGAAAGATCCGAAGATCTGTCCACGCTTAGAAGCGTCCCGCCGACGATAAGGATCACGATCAGGCCAATCAGGCCGGAAACCGCCGCAAGAATGATATATACTTTTCGAAGTTTATCTCCCATCGTTTCCCTTTATCTGCTGATCTCATCGAGCGTCATGCCATATGGCGGAACAAAATGCGCCAGATAGTATTCCGCTTCCTCACAGTTCAGATCGTGGATCGATCTTTCGATCGTCTCTTTTGCGGAGTGGAACTCGTCATTGGCCGCTTTTTCTTCCATCAGGCATTTGAGATACGCACTGAGACGGTCTGCCGCTTTTACCAGACGGTGGATCTGCTTGCGTTTCTCATCGGAAAGATCCGGAAGAAGAAGATTTCTGTACTCTCCCTCTATCTGTTCCGGAAGAAGAGACAGGATATTCTCGGCCGCCTGCGCCTCCACTTCTTTATAGGCGTGCTTCAGCTCGTCATTTTTGTACTTGATCGGTGTCGGCATGTCGCCGGTAATGATCTCCGTCACATCGTGATAAAGCGCTTCTCCCATTGTCAGGAAAGGATCCACCGGATCTTCTTTCAGGATGTGATTATGAATAAGTGCCAGCGAATGGGCAATGACCGCCACATCGAAGCTGTGCTCTTTCAGGTTCTCCTGACGGGTATTCCTGGATATACTGCATACGATCCAGCATCGCGTAGAAATTATATAATTCTTCTTTCTTTTCCATTTCTTCTCCCATTTTCAGATCCAGTAGATCTTCTCATAGCAGGACGTTGCATAAGAGTCAGTCATGCCGGCGATATAATCCACAACGATCTGTACATCACTTGTATTCTTGTCCGGATACTCCGCCACAAATTTCAGAAGACCCTGGTATACGGAATTTTGCGATCTTGCGGTCTTCTCACGGTCTGCCATAGCTCTCATCAGCGCTTCAAAAAGGCCTTCCAGAGAATTCTTCACGGAGTTCTCGTACCGGCGGATCTTCTCGGACCGATAGATACGCGCCACGTTTTCCTCCAGAAGTTCTTTCATCGCCTGACCGGCCTCATCCGAAAGACGGACCTCATCTTTGTCCAGACTGTTATGGATCAGATCACTGACCAGGGTATTAATGATCTGCGAATTATTCGTGCCAAGCTGTGACTGGATCGCAGCAGGAATATCCTCAAACTCCATGATGCCTGCTTCACAGGCGTCCTCGATATCTCTTCCGATATAGGCGATCTTATCGGCGATACGGACGACACAGCCTTCCAGTGTCGCAGGAAGAGAATGAAGTGCCGTCTTTGGATCATTCAGATAATCCGATGGCTTGTCACGGAACGGCGAAAGCATATACTCACTGTATGTCTCACCGCAGTGGGAAACGATACCGTCCCGCACCTCGAACGAAAGGTTCAGTCCACCCGGATTTCCGCTCGCCCGCTGTTCGAGCAG
>ONFC01000050.1 GCA_900317035.1 uncultured Eubacteriales bacterium | reverse complement strand
CTCGGACTTCTTCATCGAGGTACCGGAACACTTTCAGGAGAAGATCGACGCCGGCGAGGACATCTCCCTGAGTTATTCCTCCCACAGCCAGGTGTCCGGTAAGACCTTCAGCTTCGCCAATGATATCGATTCATTCGTAAACATTTACAGAAGCTATCGCGCAATGGGTATGAATGCCCATGATGCCGCGGAAAAAGCAATGGAAATGACAGTGTCTGAGGTAACCTTCGGTGTGGTAACAGAGAAGAAGGAAGTACGGCACACGAATGCAAATGAGTATGCGACTTACATGATCCTCAATTACTTCTGCTTCGTATGTCTCTGGATCATGGGTATGTCCATCGCCTCCGCGATCATCGCCGCGAATAAGAAGGTAGTTTCCGCAAGGATCGAAGCGGCACCGGTAAAGCCGGGAAGAAAGACCTGGGCGCAGATGGCAGGACTGATGACCTGTGCAGTAGTCCTGGTTCTGTTATACACCATCTTCAGTTTCGTCTATGCAGGTAATACCGACATGATGAGCAAGTATGGATGGGTCGTTGTTTTGAACCTCATCACCACCACCTTCTACATCAGCGGATTTGCTCTCTTGATCTCGAACTTCAGCCTGACACCGGGAACACTCAGCCTTATCTGCAATGCGGCAGGTCTTTCCATGAGCTTCCTGTGCGGCATCTTCGTACCATTCTATCTCATGAGTAACGGCGTACAGGCATTCGCACACTTCCTCCCGTTCTTCTGGTCGGGAAAAGTACTGAACACCATCTATGCCGGATCGGGTATGAATTACACCTTCAGCGTCGGAGATATCTTCGCATCGCTCGGTGTACAGATCCTCTTCGGACTGGCCTTCATCTTGGTCTCTTTCGTCATCAAGAAGGCAAGACAGGGTAAGGCATAAATCAAAAAGACATGTCTTCGGCTGGTCCTCGGCGCATAGCGCCTGCGGAATCGCCGCGTGACATGTCTTTTGATTTCTGCGGGGTAAGTGACATCAGGCCTGAGGACCAGCGCATAGGCTTGTATGTCACTTTTGCGCTATAATGGTGATATGGTTTATAGATTGATCGACAAGTTCATACTGTGCGGGCTTTCGGTGGCGGCGCTGTTTCTTCTGTTCGGGGAAGAGTCGGGCCGGTACACGATCGTCCAGAATAACGAGTTCACGGTGGCTTGTGTTCTGGGCATTGTAATTGCTCTTCTGGTAACCGAAGTATTCCGGAATCAGTATGTAAGCGCCGGAGTACTGATCCTTGCCGGAGCGATGTCTTTCCTGATCCCGGAAGCGTCGATCGCAATTCCGGCCGGCGTGTACGGGCTGTTTTCCGATAGTAAAATGGAGGAGCTGCTTACGAAGTGGCACAGCCAGAAAAATGCATCGAAGAACGACTGGTCGATCGCCTCAGAGAAAACGCTGTGGATCAAGGTGATCCTTTTTGCCGGTGCCTGTGCTGTCTTATTCAGATCGTATCTGGTATTACTGATCCCGGCGGCGGCACTCATGGCGGTGAAGACCGTATTTATGCATAGAAAAGAACTTCTCCTGACAGAGAAGTTTGATGCTGTCCGCTACGATGCCCAGCAGTCCCAGAGACTAAAAAACGAGATTGCGAATAACGTGGATATGCAGATCAGAAATGCGACGCTTTCCGAGAGAAACCGCATCGCACGTGAGATCCATGACAACGTGGGACATATGCTGACAAGAGCGGTCGTACAGCTGCAGGCGATCTCCGTCATCAACCAGGATGAGAAGACGAAGCCTTATCTCGAGTCGGTCAGCTCGACGGTCAATGAGGCCATGACGAATATCCGCCGATCGGTACATGAACTGCATGATGATTCCATCGATCTTTCCATCGGCATCCATGAGATATCATCTGCGATCAAGGAACACTTCGATGTGACCGTTAGTACATCGATCGAGTCCCCGGTGCCGAATAATGTCAAGAACGCGATCCTCGGAATCATTAAAGAGGGCGTGACGAATATATCGAAACACTGTAATGGTAAGAATGTGCGCCTGGAGGTCGTGGAGAACGTGACCTTCTGGCGCGTGCTCGTATCCGATGACGGAAAATGCGAGACTGCCGAGTATTCTCGCCCGTCAGACTTTGCCGCGCTCGAAGGAGAACACGGCATCGGATTATATAACATCAATTCCCGCGCGGTCTCCGTCGGTGGAAGAACATCCATCCAGAGCGGGCCGAACGGCTTTCATATCACGGTAACGATACCGAAGCAGGGAGGAAAGAATAAATGAAGATCATGATCGTGGATGATGATCCACTCGTACAGGAGTCATTAAAGATCATTCTGGAAAAAGACGGAGATATCGAGGTAGTCAGCCTCTGCGGCAGCGGACGTGAAGCGGTAAGTGCTTTTGCCGAAGTAAAGCCGGACCTCGTGCTGTCGGACATCCGTATGGAAGATATGGACGGACTTGCGGCAACATCCGAGATATTAAAGATCGATCCTCAGGCGAAAGTGATCCTTCTTACGACATTTCTGGATGACGAATACATCAATCAGGCGCTGAAGGTCGGTGCGAAGGGCTATATCCTCAAGCAGGACTGCGCTTCGCTGTCGGATGCAGTGCGCGCGGTCTATGGCGGACAGACGGTATTTGGCGGAAAGATCGTGGAGAGACTTCCGGACCTTCTGAACCGAAGTGAGTCTTTCCGGTGGGAGGACTACGATATCACGCCCAAGGAGCAGGAGATCGTCGAGCTGGTGGCAGAGGGTCTCTCTAATAAAGAGATCGCCCAGAAGATGTTCCTCGGAGAAGGAACGGTCCGGAATATGATCAGCTCCGTTTTGAGCAAACTCGACCTTCGTGACCGCACCCAGCTGGCATGTTTCTACTATCAGCGGATCAAGATCTGATTGAGTGAAAGTGATAGATAGGTCATCTTCATTTTTTCCGTAATGGTATAATGAGGACCGGAAAAAATGAAAAGGTAGAGGGAATAGTATCTATGAAAAAGAGAATCATACTTGCCGGCGTGATGGCTGTAAGCCTTGCTATGTCGGGATGTAACAAAGTTAAAGACGAAGCAAAGTCAAAGGTGAAGGGCACAGGTTCCGTAGTAGCGGAAGAGAAGGAGACAAAGACCGGGACAGATGAGACCGAAACGTCCAAAGAGCCCTCTGAGCTCGTGAAGAAAATGGATCAGGATATGTATTCTCTGTATTCGGATGCCGCGTATACGTGCCATAGTTCATTCGTTTGCTATCTTTACGCACTGACCAGCTGGGGTACGGACATTACTTTCAACTGCCGCGAGAATACATTTGAAGGCAACTATGAAAGTGCTGTTTTAAAGATAGACGGCGATGGATATGATATGCTGAAATGCCATTTTACCGGGACGATCGATGGATTTACGAGGATCAATGAATACTCTTTATCCACGCATGTAACGAAGCTGACGACGGAAAAGTTCGATAAGAAGGTAGACCGGTATATGGATCTTCCTGCGGATGTGACATATAGTGATCCGTATGGTTTTACCAAAGCCGATGAGGTCATCCTGTATCTGCCGAATACCCCTGTTTCACAGATCCCCGGAAAAGCACTCGAGTGGATCGAAGCGTATCAGGATATTGACAGAAACGGTCTTCTGGGATCATATATCTTCTATAATCCGGCAGAAGAAACCGCTTTTATGGTCCTTGAACAGCCCGCGATCCCGGAATGTGCTGATCTGAAGGATGCTGATCTGGCCAACTGGGATGGTGAGTATGTGGATAATCACGAGGGCGTTAAGATCACTTTCGATAAATCCTCTTCCACACCTACGGCGACAATTATCCGTGGAACCTCCACATATTCGGGTATGCATATTAAGGCAGTTCAGGGCGGACAGGGAGGCCTGATCCTCTATGGAACCAATGATGAAGGACAGTATCTCGTCGCCGGACTCGGTACGGGCGATCAGGGGATCACACTGACGGTATATGAGTCCAATGATCCGAACATTCAGGCAGGAAAGATCTTTACTCCGTCCAAAGCATAAAATATTTCCGTAAAGGGGTCTTCTCAAAAACGGTCAATAGCGTAAGAATGGTATTAACCGATTCGGTCAATGAATCACGGAAAGGGAAGATACCATGAACGAGAAGTTTTACCAGCTCCCGGAAGAAAAACAAAACCGCATCTTAAATGCCGGCTTTCGTGTGTTTGCGAATAACTCGTATCGGAAAAGTCCGATGAATGAGATCGCAGCCGAAGCCGGCATTAGTAAATCCCTGCTGTTTTTCTACTTTAGAAACAAGAAAGAACTGTATCTCTTTCTCATGAAAACGGCAGAGGAACTGACCCGCCAGTATGTCACGCGTGCCGGATGCTATGAGGAAAACGACATTTTCGAGATGATGTACAGAGGGCTTATCGCCAAGACGGAGATGATGCGGAAGTATCCGGATATGAGTGCTTTTGCATTAAAGGCATACTACGAAGATGATGAAGAAGTAAAAAGCGAGCTCGTAAAGATCATCGAACCCTACTCGAAACTCCACACAAATACGACGCTTCCGAAGCTTGATCCTTCGGTCTTTAAAGACGGGATCGACCTGAAGATGATGTATCAGGACATCTATCTCGCATCCGAGGGCTATCTTTATCAGATGCAGCATAAAGGGCCGATCGACATCGATAAGGTCATCTCGGATTACAAAGATCTGATCGGTTTCTGGAAGAAAATGTATTTGAAATAAGAGGTTTTGAATATGGGAAAAGCACTTGCTATTGATACCAGGAAATTAACGAAGTCCTACGGCGGATCCCGAGGCATTGTGGATCTGGATCTGAAAGTGGAGGAAGGGGATTTCTTCGGATTCATCGGTCCGAACGGAGCCGGTAAATCAACGACGATCCGCACGCTCCTCGGCCTTATCCATCTGACATCCGGAAGCGCAACGGTCCTCGGACACGACATCGTAGATGAAAAAGAAAAGATATTAAGTAAAATCGGGTACCTCCCTTCGGAGATCTTCTTTTATCCGAAGATGCGTGTAAAAGACGCGATCCGGTACTCTGCGGATCTTCGCGGGGCGAGCTGCGGAAAGCGTGCACAGGAGCTCTGTGAGCGGCTCGATCTCGATCCGATGAAGAAGGTGGAAGATCTCTCCCTCGGAAACAGGAAGAAGGTCGGGATCATCTGTGCGGTCCAGCATCACCCGGATCTTCTGATCCTCGATGAGCCGACATCCGGACTCGATCCGCTGATGCAAAGAGAGTTCTTCTCGATATTGACGGAAGAGAATAAAGAAGGATCGACGATCTTTTTCTCGTCGCATATCCTGTCGGAAGTGCAGGCTTACTGCAGAAGTGCGGCCTTTATCAAGGACGGAAGTATCCTGCTGTCCGACAAGGTCGCAGATCTCGAGCAGACGGGGACACGGAAGATCTCTGTGGCCGGCTCGCTTACCAGGGAAAAACTTCAGGGGATCCCCGGCATCACATATACAGAAGACACAAGGGAAGATGAACTGAAGTTCCTCTATAAGGGAGATATCCAGAGGCTCCTGACTATCCTGGCAGGGGAGAAGATCCGGGATATCACGATCACGGAGCCGAGTCTCGAAGAGATATTCATGCATTACTATGAGGCGGGAGAGGAAAGAAAATGACGGTATTAAAGCAGGAAATACATATGCAGCAGAAAATGCTCCTGATATGGAGCCTTGCGATCGGATTTCTGATCGCAACGTGTGTCCTGATGTTCCCGGAGATGAAGTCGCAGATGGGCGACGTCAATGAGATGTTCTCCTCGATGGGGAATTTCACGGAAGCTTTTGGTATGGACCGCCTCGATTTCGGTACGATCATCGGATTTTACTCCGTCGAGTGCGGTAACATCCTGGGTATCGGCGGCGCTTTCTTCGCAGCGATCGTGGGCGTATCCGCGCTCATGAAGGAGGAACGCGACCATACCGCCGAATTTCTCTTCTCGCATCCGGTATCCCGGAAGAAGGTGATCACGTCCAAACTGCTGAGCGTTCTCTCGATCATCCTGATCCTCAATGCGATCGTTCTGGTTTTGTCGGTCGTATCGGTAGCTGCTATCGGAGAGAAGATCTTCTGGAAGGAACTGTTCCTGATCCATCTTGCGTATCTTCTGATGCAGCTGGAGATCGCGGGGATCTGTTTCGGTATCTCGTCGTTCCTGACGCGCGGTGGCCTTGGGATCGGCATCGGTATGGCCTGTCTGATGTATTTTCTGAATATTGTCGCGAATATATCCTCTTCGGCGCGCCCCCTGAAGTATATATCTTCTTTCTCTTATACGGAAACTGCCGATATTATCGAGAGCGGGCATCTGGAAGTGAAGTATCTGCTTCCCGGGATGATCTTCATGATCGCCGGCATCATTATCGCGTATATCAGGTATGAAAAGAAGGACCTGAGATAACAAAAAGGGCCTCTCCTGAAAATAAGAGAGGCCCTTCGTTTTTTTGCGGGATATCTCAGAACATCTTTTTCACGATCGTGTTGAGAAGATCAGTAACATCGAGCGCTTCGCTATTCTTTTTCGCAGCGGTCTTCTTCGCAGTCGTGGATTTCTTTGTAGCAGAGGATTTCTTCGTGGTGGAAGACTTCTTCGATGTGGACGAGGTTTTCGAGGATGTGGACTTCTTCGCAGAAGTGGTCTTCTTCGCGGTAGAAGAAGAGGCCGTGCCTGTTACCGATCGAAAAGCACTATACACCTTCGCGCCTTTGGTGACTCTGGACGGGAGTTTGCCCTTGTCCTCCGTGATCACGATAACATCGTGTTTACTTGCTTCATGGAATCCGATCAGATAGGAAAGGACCGGGATTAGTTCGGAAGATCCGCTGATCTCGACATATTCGATCTCCGCCTTAACATCTGTAAGCGCCTCTTTGACGGATGAAGGAATAGTCTTCTTTCCTTTTACATAGAGAAAGACCAGATGATCTGTTTTTGCGAGCTTCTCCGCCCCGGAAAAATCGATTTTGCTGCTTTCGGAAAGTGAGATAAATACGTATTTCATGGTCATTCCTCCCTGGTTCAATTATCTGTTTTTCTCATTATAACATTCTAAAATGCAGTTTCAGAGAAAATAAGGGGGGCTATTTTCCTCCTGTAGTCTGTGTTTCTTTTCAGAAGGGAGTAATAGAATATCTTCAAGGCAACCGAAAAGAAATGGAAACAGTAACTGAAGCAAGGATGTGACTTCATGGATTTAGACAAAAGGCTTCAAATGATCCGCTTATGCGAGGCAATGAATGCTTTCCCCCAGCTGAGCAGACGGATCGGACTGGTAGATCAGTCGACCTTCCACGGACGAAGGGTCTGTCAGGAAAACAAAACACCTCCACTTTCAACAAAAGAGCCCGTATGAGTGAGACATACGGGCTCGATTCTTTTTATGAGTGAAAAATAATTACTTGTCGAAATCTTCCTTGTTCAGTTGTCCGGCAGCAATCGCGTTGTCGATCCAAAGACGAAGGGAGTCGATCGTCAGTGCCATCTTATCCAGTTCGTTCTTGATCTCGATGAAATCGGGAAGCTCATCGTCATTTACCTTACCGTCCACGGTGATCTCGATGAGTCGGTTCTTATTTCTGTCGATGGAGTTAAGCGTCGCGATCATCTCCAGAGTGATCTGGGAAAGTTCTTTTGGAACGACTTCAGGTACATATTCCTGACCGATCGGACACTCATGAGAGCAGAAGTAGTTGCAAAGGGAAGGATTCTTGTAGCAGTCGGCCATGGCCAGGATCTCTTCCGGATGGGGGAGTGTCTTTTCGTTCTCGATCTTCTCGATACGGTCTGCCGAGATATACTGCAGTTTCTCAGAAGCAGCGTCGCGCGTAAGGTTCTGCGCCTCTCGGCTGATCTGGTAAATGTTCTTGTTTTCTTTCGTCGATTTTCTTCCCATATTCCCGCTCCAATTTTTATTTTGAAGTTCAAAACAAATTAGCGGCTCCTAAAATGTAACCTGAACCGTTTTTTGTTTGACACCGTTGATTATAAACTATAGTCAGAACAAAAGGAATAAGCCATTCACGTTTATTTCTAAATTTGTTTAAAAAATAAAGAGGACTTATCCGCCGATATCATTTATCATTAATATGAGAGAACATGAGCTGGTAAGAGGGAAAAGCTCAGATTAAGAGTAAAAGGGTATTAGAAAACAACTCACGAAATCGCGAGAGCTTATAAATTGTGCTACAGAAGGTCCGCGAATGATGAAGGAGGAAAAGCTATGAGAAATTATGAATATGTAAATGGCAGAAGAGTACATGAGAGAGGCTTCTTCGCAAGATGGGGCCACAGACTCGTCATACTGATGGCCATTATCGGAGCCTTTTATGTGGCTGTATTTATCTTCGGATGGGGACGCGCTTCCAGCAAAGTGAAGAACGGCGGATCCAGAGAGGCGATCATCGCAGAGGAAGAGAAGTTCCACGGCATCATCCTGACAAGAGATAATGTGATGGAGCAGCTTCAGGAGATCGCAGAGCTGATGACCTATTCCGAGGACTATGCCGGAACAGCAAACGTGGTCGATAACCTTCAGATCCCGTATACCGATTTTGATATTTGGGGCACACAGCACAAGATCCAGATCGTGTATGCCGGAACGATCAAGGTCGGATACGATCTCAATGAACTGAAGACTGTAGTCAATAACCAGAAGAAAGAGATCTACATCACCATCCCGCTGAAGCCGAGTGTCGTGGACAACAATCTCCCGCAGGAGAAAGTGACGATCATGCAGGATAACAACGTGTTTAACCCGATCCGTGCGGATGAGGTGAATGTCCGCCTTTCCGAGGTCAAGGCACAGCAGCTCGAATCTGCAGAGAAAAACGGTATTTACGAGAAGGCGGAAGCGCATCTTAAGGAAATCATCATCAAAACACTTGCCAAGGTGCACAGTGAGTACAAAGTCGTGTTCTTAAGCCCGCTTGAAGAACCGCCGAAAGACACTAAAGAAACATCGTCTGTAGCACAATAAATTGCGGGACCTCCGATACGGAAATGCAAGTTTCCCGTAATCACCCGCAAGGAAGACGGGCCGTCTCAGAATATGAGGCGGCCCTCTTTCTTTGTTACATTTCACTATTTCTAATAAATGACCGTGGTGCTATAATAGCGCGGACGCGTGAAGATCTTGATTCTTCCCGCGTAGGATGTACCGGCTGACGGACTTTGGATGTGAAGGGAGAAGAACGTGGATAGCGCAGGGGAAAAAAGATCCCATCCGATCGTGGCGTTTTTTAAGAAAAACACGGTAGTGTGTATCGCCGCGCTCCTCGCCGTGGTTACATCTGTTTTTGTGCCGCCGGATAAAGAGTATCTCCATTACTTTGATCTCCGCACGCTGACGTGCCTTTTTCTTACACTTGCCGTCATCTGTGCACTAAAAGATATCCGCTTTTTCGGTATTGTGGCACAGCGTATCGTCGTGACGACCGGAAATCTCCGGCTTCTGGCACTGGCTCTCGTATATATCACTTTTATCGGATCGATGCTGATCGCCAATGATATGGCGCTGATCACGTTCCTGCCGCTTGGGTATTTCGCGCTTTCCGTGACGAAAAATGAGGAGAAGATGGCCTATATCTTCATCCTTCAGAATATCTCCGCCAATCTCGGCGGTATGCTGACACCTTTTGGCAATCCGCAGAACCTCTATCTGTATTCATACTTCAAGATCCCGACAGGAGAGTTCATGAAGATCATGTTCCCGCCGTTTCTTCTGGCGATCGCGATGCTGACGGCGGCATGCTTTCTTCTGCCACGGACACCGCTGATCATTAAAGACGATTCCGGCCAGGGACTGAATAAGAAAAGGACCGCCCTGTATCTTCTGCTTTTTGCGTTTTCACTCCTGATCGTATTCCGCCTGATCCCGTACTGGGTCGGATTGATCATCATTCCTCTGGTCCTTCTTTTTGCCGACAAAAAAGCATTTGCCGAAGTGGACTACGGTCTTCTGGCGACATTTGCGCTGTTTTTCGTATTCTCCGGAAACATGGCCAGGATCCCGGCAGTCCAGGACTTCGTCGGAAGTCTTCTCGGAAGATCGCCGCTTCTGGTAAGTATCGGATCCTGCCAGGTCATCAGTAATGTTCCGTCGGCAATACTGCTTTCCAGATTCACCGGTAACTATAAAGAGCTGCTTCTCGGTGTAAATATCGGCGGAACAGGTACCCTGATCTCCTCTCTGGCGAGTCTGATTACTTTCAGTCATTTCCGTACGCTACGCCCGGGACACACGAAGAAGTACATCGGTCTTTTCGCTCTGATGAATATTATATTCCTGGTTGTAATGACGCTTTCCGCGTGGTTCTTCTTCCGTTAATCTGATAGAATGTTTTTTGGAGGTCTTCGTATGAACAGCAGAGTGATCACAATCGGACGTGAATTCGGTTCCGGCGGACATGAGATCGGCATGAAACTTGCCGAGCGCCTGGGCGTGCCTTTTTACGACAGGGAGCTGATCACTCTTTCTTCCGAGCAGGGAGGACTGGATCCGAAACTGATCGAGCGGAACGAAGAAGGGGCGCACCGCATCTCTGAAAAGGGAAGATCGCGCATGCCTTTCTTCTCGCTGTCTTATACACCGGACTTCTCGGATGCGATCTATCTTCAGCAGTGTAAAGTCATTAAAGACCTCGCGGCAAAAGGACCCTGCGTGATCGTCGGCCGCTGTGCGGACTTCGTTCTGCGAAATGAAGGCAGCATCAATATCTTCATCGCGGCGAGCATGCCGTATAAGATCGCCCGTAAGCGACGGGTCGCCGTCGAGAAGAAAGATTATACAGACGAACAGATGGAGCGGTACATCAATGACATGAATACCGCAAGAGCCAATTACTATAACCATTACACGAACCAGAAGTGGGGGAACAGTTCCACTTATCATCTATGTGTACACTCGGATCTGGTGGACGTGGACGGCGCCGTGGAGACGATCCTGGCATATCTTAAGAATATAAAGTGAGGAATAAACATGAAAACGAAAGTATTTGTTGACGGAAGTGAAGGAACCACAGGCCTTAGGATCTTTGAGAGATTCCAGGGAAGAGACGATATCGAACTTCTTAAGATCGATCCGGAATTAAGAAAGGACCCAAGCGAGAGAAAGAAACTGATCAATGCATCGGATGTTACTTTTTTGTGCCTTCCGGATGTTGCGGCAATCGAATCCGCAAGCCTTCTGGATCCGGACAATCACCATACGGTGATCATCGACACATCGACGGCGCACAGAACCGAAGAGGGCTGGGCATATGGATTTCCGGAGCTCTCCGAAAAGCATAAGGACGCCATCGCAAAAGGACAGCTCATCGCGGTTCCTGGCTGCTATGCCACCGGCTTCATCTCTCTGGTCTATCCGATGATCGCCGGAGGGATCATCAGCAAAGATTACCCGGTAAGTGCTTTTGCATTATCGGGATATTCCGGCGCAGGCAAGAAGACCATTGCTGTCTATGAAGATCCGGATCGCCCTGCCGAATTCTCTTCCGGAAGAGAATATGCGCTTTCCCAGCAGCACAAGCATCTCAAGGAGATGAAGGCGATCACCGGTCTTTCCAGACTGCCGCTCTTTTCTCCGATCATCGACGATTACTATAGCGGCATGGTCGTATCCTGCCAGTTCTATGCGGATATGCTCAGCAAGAAGATGACACCTTCTGAACTTCTGGAATACTTCCGCGAGTACTACGCCGGAAAAAAGTTCATCAAGGTCGCGGAAGCGGACGATGAGACGGCTGCCAGCGGATTTCTCGCCGGAAACTCTCTCTCCGGATGGGACGGACTGAAGATCTATGTTACCGGTAACGAAGACCGCATCATCGTATCTTCCCAGTTCGACAACCTTGGTAAGGGCGCATCCGGCGCGGCGATCGAGTGCATGAACATCAGACTCGGCCTGGATGAAGCAAAAGGGCTGAATCTTTAATGGATAATGAACCAATAAACACAAAGAACCGGAAAGTGCGGAATACTACGCTTTTTATCTGCCAGACGGGCCTCATCGCGGCACTTTATGTGGCACTGACCTATGTCTTTGCCCCGATCTCTTTCGGCGCCGTGCAGATCCGTATCGCAGAAGCTCTTACGCTGCTTCCGCTTCTGACGCCGGCCGCGATCCCGGGTGTGACGATAGGATGTCTCCTGGGAAATATCCTTGGCGGCGGTATCCCGCTGGATATCATTTTCGGAACACTGGCGACGCTGATCGCAGCGGTCTTTACTTATCTTCTGAGAAAGAGACATCCTGCTTTTGGCGCGATCCCGCCGATCGTATCAAATACACTGATCGTTCCTTTCGTGATCAAGTTTGCCTATGGCGATACGATGGCTCTTCCGCTGATCATGTTCTGTGTATGTGCCGGAGAGATCATCGCCTGCGGCGCGATCGGTGTACCGTTCGTGATCGCACTGAAAAAGAGCGGCGCGTTCCTCCAGGCAAAAAAAACGAAGAAAGAAGATTGAACAGACTATATTTTCAGAAAGCTATGAGGTGAGACCATGAAAACTCTGGTTGTCTATTATTCACTCGAAGGAAATACGAAAGATGCGGCAGAGAAGATCGCGTCTGCTCTGGGCGCAGACATCATGGAGCTTGTACCGGTCAAGGATATCCCGAAGAAAGGACTATTGAAGTTCCTCCACGGCGGATCCGGCGCGACTATGGGAAAGGGGACCGAACTTCAGCCGTATACGAAGGACACATCTTCTTACGATGCGGTCATCATCGGAACTCCGGTATGGGCTGGAAAGCCATGCACGGCCATAAATCAGTACCTTTCGGATCTGAAAACACCGGAAAAGATCATCGGAGCGTTTGCGTTTGCCGGAGGATCTGCAGACAAGTGCCTGTCGATCCTTCGCGAGAAGCTCCCGTCCATCAGACACACAGTGAGCCTTGCGGACAGGAACAGCAAAAAACTCGCTCCCGAAAACGAAAGCAAGCTCAGTGCTTTTATCGAAGAACTGAAATCTTGACTTTTAGAAGGGGCAAGCGTACAATTTCTCCATGCAATGAAGGTGCGTAAGTAGTTTTGGCTTAGAACCTGTGAGAAGAGATTCGTGTCACCGGCTGAGAGCACGATCACAGAGAGCGCAGAATGAATTTCAACACCGGAGCTTCTGACGAGGGCGTGAAATACCGTAAGTAAGCAGATGCAGGCGCAGCATTAAAGGCGCAGTAATGAGAGCAGAACTTCTGAGGGAAAGTGCTTTTGCCGAAGAAGACTGAACATGGGTGGTACCGCGAAGGTGCACGGATAACGTGAATTCGTCCCATGACAATGGAAACGTTGTCATGGGATTTTTGTATGCCTAAGGCAAAAAGAACAGGAGGAAAACATGGCGGAACTTGGTGAATTGAAAGAGAAGCTTTCAGAAATCAGAAGTAAGATCGAGAGCGATCTTCAGGGTATTTCCAGTTCAAAGGGTGTCTATGAGTACAAAAAGAGTGTCATGGATGC
>ONFC01000200.1 GCA_900317035.1 uncultured Eubacteriales bacterium | reverse complement strand
TGTGAAATAGAAATCGCTGTGAGCATTGAAAAATGCTCATTTTTTGTGTCAAATATTATCTATTCTTCTTGCACAATGTCTCACAATGTGGTATAATTCCTTAGGGAAGTACCACATTTCCCGCCCATAAAAATACGCAGTTGCAAGAACGTAACTGCGGGAAATGAGGTTCTTCCGAATTGTACTGAATCGACTGGGGAGGATATGGAGAACGATCCAGTTAGAGAACCTTGAAAATATGAATCGTGAAGGATAGAGGATATGCTTTGAGAGCAGCAGACAGGCTTGCGCCAGTCTGCAAGGGCATCTCAACGAACTCCAAACGGCCCCGCCGGAACGAGGCTGAAAAACATATTCAGTTGAGTAACGCTACGGCCTGAGATAATATCTCCTGCCGAGATAGCGCATGGACGGCTTGCCGCAGCAAGGACATACATGCACATCGGTGCCGAGCACCTCAGAAAGGATCACATCCTTCGGAGTGTCAGCAGGGAATCTTGCAGTGAACTGCTGATGTCCCTGAAGCTCGAAGAGAAGGCGAAGTTTCTTTTTCTTGGAGCCGTTGGAAAGGAATCCGTAGTAGCGTATCTTCTGGAATCTTCTGGGCAATACATGCATCAGGAAGCGGCGAATGAATTCCTCATGAGTGAGAGTCATCTCCTTGCGGGCACTACCGTCTCGGTAGTCCTTGTACCAGAAGGTGACAGTGTCATCAGTCATATCCAAGATACGGCCGTTCGAGATAGCGACACGATGAGTGTAACGACCGAGGTAGCTGATGGCATTGCCATATCCGTTGAAGGTCTCCTTGATGTACGGACACCAGTCAGTACTGTACAGCCGATCAACAAACGACTGCCAGCCTTCAGGCAAGGCAAGATCGGAGCACGACTCCGGAATGATGAGCCTGCCAGAAGAGCGGCAGCTCTTGAGAGAAGCCATGAACTTGCCACGGAACATCTTCATCGCAGCCTTGATCGGGATGAAGAACGACTTGCCGCTCTTCACAAGATGGTGGTCACGGGTAAGACCAGCGCCAGAAACGATGCAGTGCACATGCGGATGGTACGCCAGATTCTGGCCCCAGGTGTGCAGCACCATGATGATGCCGGGCTCAGCGCCGAGATAACGCTTATCCTGCGAAAGAGTGAGAAGCGTCTCGGATGCCGCACTGAACAGAAGCGAGTAAAGCAGCTTCTGGTTCGCGAGGAACAGCGCATTCAGAGTATGAGGCACGGTGAAGACGACATGGAAGTAACTCGCGTCAAGCACCTCGCTGCGACGCTTGTCGATCCAGACCTCTTTGAGGACAGACTGACAATTTGGACAGGAGCGATTGCGGCATGAACAGCTGTGAAGCTCGATGTGCCCGCACTCATCACACTTGCTGGCATTGTAACCAAGTTCGCCGGTCTTGCATGTCCGTATGGCATTGGCAGCAGCCATCTGGTCTGACGATGGGCTGTTGTTCTGCAGATACCAGTCAAGCGAATCCAAAAAGATCTCGCGGATCGGGTAACGGCTATCCATGATTCACCTTCAGAGAATCGAACGGGCTGACATACTTCCTGAGAGTAGCATCTGAAAGAGTGACATAGATCGTCGTAGAGTTCAGCGACCTGTGCCCGAGCAGATGCTTGAGGGTCAGAAGGTCGTGAGTATCTTCGTAAAAGTGCGTAGCAAAGGCATGGCGAAGGGAATGGCATGTGAAGCGATGTTCCCAGCCGAGCTTATCTTCGGCTTTTCGCATATGCCACTCTACGATCTGAGGGCGATTTGGCTTATCCGGATCATGCTTGCGAGGGAAAAGATAATTGCGCGGTCTTCCGCATCTGCGCCAGTACTTCTCAAGTTCGGCAAGAGCGATCGGGGATAGCATGGCATAGCGATCTGAACGATTCTTGCTGTGAACAATATGTATTCGCATATTGCTGCGATCGATGTCTTCGCACTTGATGTTGCAAACTTCACTGACTCTGAGACCTGCACTATACATGAGAATGACCATAGCCCTTGTTTTCGGGTCATCGATCGCGTTGATGAAAGATGTCACTTCCTGACGCGAGGGAACAAAAGGCATGTACTGATCGAATTTTCTCATCGGGAGCTGCGTCTGATCCCAGGACTTATGCAGTATATACAAGGTGAAGAATCTCAGTTGAGAGATCGCTGCATTGATCGTCCGATCAGAGAGATGCCGTGTCTCCTGAAGATGCTTGATGAACAAACGCATCTCATCCCAGGTGACATCGGCAGGATCTTTCTTCAGAAGATCAAAGACAAAGTCGAGATATGCGGAGATGTAGGTCTTGTAGGACTTGAGAGTATGATCTGTAAGCCCGCGAAGGGAGATCATAGTGAGATAGGTGTCGATATATTCTTTACGGCTCATAAAAGGCCTCCTTCCATAGTGAAAAACAGCAACGAACAAGTACGGTTTTTCCTACGGAGGAAGGCCTGAATACAAAATATGATTGTTGAAAAAGGTGTAGTCTGCTACAATGCACATACGAAGAGGAGAAGTGAATTTTCCTGTGAGTGTCGGTGTTTTGTGGTAGATTCAACGATACACAACACAGAAAAAGAACGCTACTCCTTTTTCATTGCGAAAAAGAATAGCGCTCGGGAAAGGCGGTCACGGTCGCTGGCTATCGCGCCAGCGATTTAGTACAATTCAATATATACAGACACACCATGTAGTGTTGGAGGCTACCATGAGACTGCAAACATCCAAGACAAAAAATGCTGAGTCATTCTACATCGTTGAATC
>ONFC01000094.1 GCA_900317035.1 uncultured Eubacteriales bacterium | reverse complement strand
GTACCGGCGTAGTCAAACTCCGCTGCCTGTCCGATGACGATCGGACCCGAGCCGATCACGAGTACTTTATGAATGTCTGTTCTCTTAGGCATGGACGTTCACCCCGCTCTCTTTTTTCTCACAGAAGTCTTTCATGATGGAGACGAACTTCTCGAAAAGATACGTGCTGTCCTGCGGTCCCGGAGCACTCTCCGGATGGTACTGCACGGAGAAGACCATATCCTCTTTACACTCGACACCCTCGGCGGTATTGTCGAGAAGATTGATGTGTGTTGCTTTAAGTTTTGTTCCCTCGAGGCTTCCAAGATCGACCGCGTAACTGTGGTTCTGGGAAGTGATCTCTATCTTCCCCGTCTCTAAATTCTTGACCGGGTGGTTACCGCCACGATGACCGAACTTCAGCTTATATGTCTTTGCACCGTAGGCAAGAGAGATCATCTGATGACCCAGGCAGATACCGAAGATCGGGAATTTTCCGGCAAGTGCTTTTACCGTGGAAATAACGGGAGTAACATCCTCCGGATCTCCCGGGCCGTTACTTAAGAAGATGCCGTCCGGCTTCATGAACTCGATTTCCTCGGGAGTCGTATCAAAAGGCACGACGGTAACATTGCAGCCATATTCATTTAGTTTCCGGATGATATTGAGCTTGATGCCGCAGTCGATCGCAACCACGTTATACTTCGGGTTAGCCGTTCTCGAGTACCAGCGCTTGCGGCAGGACACGCGGGAGACCTGATCGTGCGGGATCGGAGTCACGGTGATCTTTGCAAGCGCAACATCGATCGGAGTATCGATGCTCGTGATGATCACTCTCCGGGAACCGAGATCACGGATGCTTCTGGTGATCTCTCTCGTATCCACACCCGAAATACCGGGAATGCCCTCATCCTCCATCTCTTCAGAGAGGGTCTTCGTATAGCGGAAGTTGCTCGGCATGTCATTGTAATCACTGACGATCAAGCCTCCGATGCTCGGGTTCTTGCACTCGTAGTCGTCGTCCGTGATGCCGTAGTTGCCGATCAGGGGGTATGTCATGACCACCATCTGGTCGGTATATGAGGGATCGGAAAGTATCTCCTGATATCCCACCATGGAAGTGTTAAAGACGATCTCACAGACACGTTCGACATCCGCACCGAAGCCATATCCCTCAAAATAACTTCCATCCTCCAATACGATCTTTCGGTCTTTTTTTCTCATAATGCCCTCCGGTTCAGCAAATAGAAAAAAAGCGTCCCCAACGTGCCTTGGAACCGGCACATGCGAACGCCTTTGCTCACTATTTAATTCGTAGGTATATACTGTCTTTCATTTTCATTCACGGGAATTATAGTAATCTACATAATCCCTGTCAATGCGCAGAATGAATAAAAGATTATCGTTTTCTGTCTTTCGGTTTTATTCTACCGGTTTTGTTTCCCTGCGTAAAAAGGATCAAGCCTCGAAATCGAAGCAGGATCTGATCTTCGTATAGGGACGGACGGCGGTGTTCGCCACTTCCACATGCGCCGGATGTACGGCATAACCCTTAAGCGAAGCCTCATCTTCGAAGCTCGTATCGAGCATCAGATCTGTATTTGAGGAACTGAGCCCATCAATATACACCTTGATATCGGTCATTCCCGGGATCTTTCCGGAAAGACCCTCGAGGCCCGACTTGATGTTCTTTTTGACCTGGATCTTTTCCTCGTCAGAAAGCTCATCTTTTAAAGTCCAGATAATTACGTGCTTTACCATAGTTCGTCTCCTTCTTCATCTATCCGTTATATCTCATCTCTGAATATTCATTCTCCACCAGTTTTCGATCGTATTCAGGAGCTCGAGTTTCGTCTTAAGCTGAAGGAGTTTTCCGCTCATGAGTTCGATAATGAGCACCTGACCGCCGAGTTTCTTCTCATAGTGCATGTTACGGACACTCTGCGCCTCTACATAAAACGACGGCTTTAGATCACAAGCGGCCATCGTCGCGAGTGCACCAACTGCGCCGAACATAGACGATGCCATATTTCCTTTGGTGGAGAAAACAAGCTGGTTATTCGTGATCTCCACATACCAAAATGCCGCATTGTCCAGTTTGGCTTTTTCTCCCGCTGCGTTCTTCGGTGAGATAAGTCCGATCGCAACCGGTGCCATCGTGATACTTTGGCCCGGGAACTGCGGCGCGGCCTGAGGTGCCATCTGCGGCATCGGAGCATACTGCGGCGCGGCCTGAGGTGCCGGTGCGGCATATTGGGGAGTTGCCTGCTGGGGAGCCATCGGCTGCGGTGCCGGTGTATATTGTGGTGTAGCCGGCATCGGCGCAACCACCTGCTGCTGGGGAGCCTGCGGTACGGCGTTTACCGCTGAACCGCAGTACTGGCAAAATGCACTTTCATCCGGGATCTGTTTCCCGCAATTAATACAAAACATAGACTATTATCCTTTCTGTCTTTTTCCTCTTATTAAACTGTATGAGTACCTTTCCCATTATAACAAATATATAGGGTTTCGCACGACGGTTTACACACTGGCGGTTTCTTTACTTTTGGGGGGTGGAATGCTACTCTGTTCTCGTGAATATTTTATAAAATGTATCATAGGAGGATGACTATGAAACGCAGTATTGCTGTTCTTCTGACAGCGGCCATGATCTTATCTCTTGCCGGCTGTTCAAAGAAAGATGAAAAGGAAACATCTAGAACGAAGCGGACGAAAGACTCTACGGAAACGGAAGAGACAGAATCTCCTGAAACAGAAGAAACATCTTCTGAATCTGAACAGTCCACCGAATCAGAATCAGAATCCGAGTCGGAAAGCAGTTCAGATAGCACCGGACTTGGCAAGCCCTCCGGACCGGTCCATGTAAAACTGGATCACTCTCTGACACTTCTGGATCTGTCAGAAGACGTTACCGACCGTGCTTACGGTGAACTGATCAAGAATCTTGATTATCCGCATATGATGTCCGTTCATGAATATGTGTCCTCGTATACCGTACTGTCGGACAATTATGATGCGCTGAACAAAAAACTCAGCGATATCAGTTCGACCCATAAAAATGCCTGTGACAAGGAATATGATAATATCGTCAAGCAGTTCCCTGAATACCAGAAGATCGCCAGTGAGGAAAACTATTATATGTTTTCATCCAACTACTTCGGCAGTTATATAAATCTGTGCCGTGCAGACAGTGAGATCACTTCCTTCAGTGTGAAAGATACCCTCATTTCAACCGATCTTTCCTCCGACAGTGAAGCATTTTACAACTTCAAGTCCGGGACCGGCGAAGAGATCAAGTTTGACGACATCGTAACGGATAGAAGTGCTTTTGCCGATGCCATAATTGCCAGCATCCCCGCGACTACAGCAAACACGAACGACTGGCAAAAGACTCAGTATGAAGCCGTCAAAGCTGCCGCTGAAAACATAAGGAACAATGAGGATGTTGCATTCCTTCTTTATCCGAATGCGATCTGCATCTCTGACACAGTTATGCTGGACGGACAAAATATGGATATCGACTTCAATGTCTCTGTCCTCGATTTGTCCAACTGCGTAAAGCCCGAGTATTTCGGATCTACTACGAAGTACTATTCCATCGTGCAGGATGTAGGGAATAACATCAAATGGGATTTCGATGAAGACGGGATCCTGGATACACTCACTGTTAACGACGTTTCCGATGATGATTACGGCATCAATCTGGAAATCTCTCTAAACGATAAAAAAATCACTTTGCCTGATCTGCCGGAACTTCAGGATGGAGATGATATCTCCTGGGTAGGTGTATCCTATACCAATAATGGGTACTTTCTCTATGTTGAGTGCGCGATGGAAGATCCGGTAAATCAAACACTCGTGTTCAAAATCAATGGTGATTCGGTCGAATATGTCGGATCGATGGGCGAATTTGATTCTTTCCCTGTAAATCCGGATAGCGTCGTAGTCAATCGCCGTTCTGATCTTCTGGGTACGAATCACGTTAGCATTCTTTCCACGCTGAATGACACAAACGGTATCCCGAAGCAGACATCTGATTTCATGAAAAAGTATGGTCTTGGTGCGGCAAATGATAAGATGGTCCTCGGCAAATTCACTCCCGATGGAAAACCCACCGATCAGTCCGTCACGGTTCCTGCGGGCACGGTAGTACGTATCCTGGGAATCAACACCAAACAGGAGCTCGTTACTTTCGAAGCCCTCTTCCCGGACGAATCAAAGAATTTCCAGTTCCAGATGATCCTGAGATCCAGTGATGACGACTACTATGATGTATACTTCAACGGCAAGGGTGCCTACGATCTCTTCAGCGGCTGCTTCTATGCCGACTGACTTTGTCAGCACCTGAAACAAAACGAACCAAAGAAAATGACGTATAAGAAATCCCCCGTCGCCGAGGACCGGTGACGGGGGATTTACTTATCCGTCTAATATTTGATTATCCCTCTGCGTCTCAGAAAAACATCTGTGTAACGCGGAGCACGCCGTCGATCGAGCGGAGCTCGCTTAAGATATCCTCACCGATCTCTTCGCTGATACCGAGGAAAGACTGCGCCTTGTTCGAGCCCGGCTTTACGCCCCAGTGCATGCTGTTGATATTGATGTTGTGATCGCCGATCTTGGTAGCGATCTTACCGATGATGCCCGGCTTGTCTTCGTTCTGCATCGCAAGCATGATTGGAGCGATGGCAAAGTCTGCCTGATATCCGAAGAAGCTTACCAGAACCTCAGTGTCTTCACCGACGATCGTACCGGAAACAGAGAGCTCACGGCCTTCTTCTGTTACGAAGTTTACAACGATCATGCTGGTGTAGCGCTCGCACTGTGCACTCTTGCTCTCAACAACTTCGATACCATGGGACTCGACGCCCTGACGTACATTTACGAAGCTTACACGTCCATCGGAATGTGCGGAGAGGAAGCCCTTCAGAACAGAAAGTGTCAGGATACCTGTCTCCTGCTCAGCAAGTGCGCCTCTGAACTCGACCTCGATCTTCTTGACCGGAGCCTCTTCTGCCTGATAGTAGATCTTACCGAGTTTCTCTGCAAGATCAGCGTACGGACGGATCGCCGCCATATCGCCGCTGAAAGAAGGCATGTTGATCGCAGCAACGAGTTCACCGCGAAGTGCTTTTGCCACGAGGGAAGTAACTGCGGAACCTACATTATGGTTTGCTTCCTGAGTAGAAGCACCGAGGTGAGGTGTAACTACGCAGTTCGGAAGCGTAAGAAGCGGGTTCTCATAGTGCTGCTCGCCCGGAGCCTTATCGTAAGAAGGCTCTTTGTCGAATACGTCGATTGCTGCAGCAGCGACCTGGCCGGACTTCAGTGCTTCGTAGAGAGCAGCCTCATTTACAAGACCACCACGGGCTGCATTTACGATACGAACGCCCTTTTTGCACTTGGAAAGTTCTTCCGCGCCGACCATGCCGACGGTCTCCTTGTTCTTCGGAGTATGGAATGTGATGAGATCTGCAACAGCAAGAAGATCCTCAAGCTTTGCGCAGCGCTTAACACCTACGGTGTCAAACTTCTCCTGTGTGATGTACGGGTCGTAAGCAACGACTGTCATACCGATACCCTTGAGCTTTCTGGCAACGATGGAACCGATACGGCCGAGACCGATGATACCTGCGGTCTTGCCCTCAAGCTCGTTACCGATCATCTGTGCACGGCGGAAATCGTCGTTATGTGCTGCCTCGTTTGCGTGGCAGAGATTTCTGAAAATAGAGAATGCATGTGCTACCGCGAGCTCACCGGCTGCCATGATGTTCGCTTCCGGAGTATTTACCGCGATGATGCCCTTCTCTGTGCAGGCAGCAACGTCAATGTTATCGATACCGTTACCGGCACGGCCGACGACCTTAAGGTTCTTCGCATTTGCGAGGAGGTCTTTATTTACCTGAGTTACGGAACGGACGATAAGTGCATCGTAATCACCGATGAAACCCTTGATCTCATCCTGGGAGCAGCCCAGTCTCTCATCTACTTCAAAACCTTCGTCCTTCAGATACTGGATAGCATCTGCCGCAATCTTCTCTGCAACTAAAATCTTCATTTTGTGTTCCTCCCTATTTACTATCGCGCGAATCGCGCCCCTGTTTTCTATTACTTAAGCGTTCTGGCCTTTCAGCTCGGCAACGACTTCATCGAGATCCTTCAGCATCGCCTTGATCTCATCGATCGTGGTGTCTGCCATATGTGCGATACGGAATGTGGTCTCTTTCAGAGCACCGTAACCGCCGGACAGGAGATATCCTCTCTCGCCCATCTTCTTATTGATCTCGGCAAACGGAATACCGAGTGTGTTCTTGATACAGGTAACTGTCACAGACAGGTTATCCGGATCGGAGTAGAGCTCCGCGTTCTTTCTTGCCCAGTCACGGACGAGTTCTGCCATCTCGCAGTGTCTCTTATAACGGTTCTCGACGCCCTCAGCGAGGATGCAGTCGAGCTGGTAGTCCAGAGCAAACATGTGAGACTCGGACGGAGTGGACGGATACTGGAACGGCTTTTCGTGAACGAACTTAGCCAGTTCAACATAGTCGAAGTAAAGCCCACGGTTCGGGATGGTCTTTGCCTTCTCGAGTGCACGGTCGGAAACCGATGCGATGGACATTCCCGGAGGAAGTCCGAGACACTTCTGTGTAGAAGTGATGCAGACGTCGATGCCCCACTCGTCAACCGGAATGAAGTCACCGCCCATGGAACTTACCGTGTCCACGCAGAGGATAACATCCGGATACTTTGCCTTTAAGACCTCGGAGATTTTTCCGACAGGATTGTGGATACCTGTGGAAGTCTCGTTGTGTGTGATGGTGATCATGTCGTACTCGCCTGTGGAGAGTGCTTCATCTACCATCTCAGGTGTCGTGATTCTTCCCAGTTCGGAACGGAATATATCTGCCGGAACACCATTGGAGACTGCCATCTTATACCAGCGCTCACCAAATGCTCCGATAGAGAAGATCGCTGCTTTCTTTGCAGTGAAACATCGTACGGCGCCTTCCATCAGACCGCTTCCTGATGAGGTGGAAAGAATGATAGTGTTCTTCGTACCCATGACCTTCTGCAGTTTCTCGGAAATCCTCTGCTGCAGAGCAGATGCATCTTTGGTACGGTGGCCGATCATCGGCGTAGCCATCTTTTCCAGAACTTCATCGCGGACTTCAACCGGACCCGGAATGAAAAGCTTTTTGTGCGTACTCATGATAAACTCCTCCAAGTAATAACTATAATTACATACCGTACCATTGTAGTCGCATTTTATCTATTTTTCTAGTCAAAAAGCACTGTCATTTTGATTTTCGGCAAATTACCAAAAAAAGTGCTTTTCGCGAGGCATTAGCCGACAACATGACAGGAACGCATACCAAATGATTTTTATTCGGGCAAAAAGGAGCCGCTCCTTGCGAAGCGGCTCCTATCGTTCGGAATTTATATCTTCAGAAAGATATCTGAAGGATCATACCGCCGTCTGGGCGAACATGGTCGCCGGCGGGAGTTTGACGGACTCACCGGCTTTCGGTGTATAAGAACTGTCGAGCCCATTGTAGGTCAGGATCGTGGTTACACGGGAATCCTTCTCGTTATCGATCTCGAGGCCATATACGTTCTTGAAGAGATCCCACCATGTGCGGGCGCCGATCTGATCGGAGAATGTATAGATACCGATCGGAGCGTTCGGATCCGGTTCCGTGGGCTCTGTGGCCTCCGGTGTGGTTTCCGTTGTCGACTCGGTAGAACCGGAAATATCCGTGACCGATGTATCCGAAGGAATATCGGTTACTTCTGTCTTCTTACTGCTGCTGCAGGACTTCGCGATCAGGACGATAATGATGATCAGGCAGATCACGGAAACCGCTGCCAGTACATACGGCAGATAGCTGGTGCCCGGTGCCTCATCGTCATCAAATCCATCACATTTTTCATCATCACCACTACCACAAAAACCTTTTTCTAACGAATTATCCTTTGAAAGAATATCCCATTTATTTATGGAATTCTCTTCTCAATGCTTGACATTATGGAGTTCAAGGAAGTATTGAGGGAGTGACACTCCCCTGCCGGTCAAAGAATGAGTCGGAAGGCCGCGGTACAAGTCAATTTGCAAAGCACTTAGAATCAGCGAATTGTATTTGCCAGAA
>ONFC01000201.1 GCA_900317035.1 uncultured Eubacteriales bacterium | reverse complement strand
TCATCCATGATCTCCAGACTTGCGCCGACGCCGCAGTCTGCCTGTACCAGAAGAGCTTCAAGATCATCCAGCATATCTTCATCAAAACGTCCCATAGAAGCGGAGATCTTAGTAATACCTTCCGCTACGAAGTTTCTAGTCTTTTGAAGACCTCTCTTAAAAATATCAAATAAACCCATATGGTTCTCCTTAAATATTCAGTTATTTCATTATACCATTTACCTTATGCTACAAAAGCAAGCTTATGTTTCGCTCAGGCGCATCGAAAGGATCTTGGAAATACCTCTCTCCTGCATCGTTACACCGTACATACGGTCACAGGCCTCCATCGTACCCTTTCTGTGGGTAACAAGGATAAACTGGGACTTCACGCAGTAACGGCGGACAAAATCGGTAAAACGGTTAACATTTGCATCGTCAAGCGCTGCCTCGACCTCGTCGAGTACGCAGAACGGAGACGGACGAAGCTGCAGGATCGCAAAGAGAAGTGCGATCGCCGTGAGGCATCGTTCACCACCGGACAGAAGAGACAGGCTCTGCAGTTTCTTTCCCGGAGGCTGTGCTTTGATATCGATACCGCAGTTCAGGACATCCTCCTCGTTTTCGAGAAGGATCTCTGCCGTACCGCCATTAAACAGATCAGAGAATACCGTCTTGAAGTTCTCATTGATCTGTGTGAAATGATCCATAAACTGCTGTTTCATCTCGCGGATAAGATCTTCAATGACTTTACCGAGATCTGCCTTTGCCTTTTCGATATCATCTCTCTGGGCACACATAAACTCATAACGCTCATTGATCTTCTGGTATTCTTCGACCGCATTCACGTTTACGGCACCGATTTCTTTGATCTTACCGCGAAGTTCATTGATGCGTTTCTGCATGCCGCTTAAGTTCTCGATCTCGATCCTGTACTCCGCAGCATTGTCATAAGTAAGCTCGTGGTTCTCCCACAGTCTGTTCTTACAGTCATCCACTTCCAGTTCATATCTTTCAAACTTGCTGTCCAGTTTTGCCTGCTCAGTCTGAAGAGAACTCAGTTTCTGTGTTGCCGCAGTGACATTATCGATAAATCCTGTAAGGCGTCCTTCCAGTTCTTCTTTCTCTTGGAGGATCGTACGGATCTTCTGCTCAAACTTCTCATCTTCGAGCTTGAGGCCTTCTTTAAAGTTCGCCTGCTCCTCGAAGTCTTTCTTTATCTTCTCGACATCGGCTTTTGCCTGTTCGCATTCTTTCTTCAGGCGTTCCGAGTCTTCTTTCTTCTTATTCTTTTCATTCTCGAACATGCCGATCTTTTCCGTGGTTGCCGAGATCGTACCGTTTACGCCCTCGATACGGACACGAAGATCACTGATCTGTGCACGCATTTTCTCAAGATCAAGCTGTTCCTGTTCGACTTTATCCGAAGAAGTATTCACCTTCTCCTTGAGATCTGCGATCTCATCTTCTCTTTCTGTAATTACAAGCTTGGCCTCTTCGAGATCCTTGGAAGAAGAAAGTTTCGCCGCAGAGATCGTCTCCAGTTCTTTTTCCACCGAAGAAATACGTTCCAGTGCTTTTTTATAGTCATCATCGGCTGTTTTTAAAGCGCTTTCCGCACGGATCTGATCGAGGGAACCCTTCTGGAGTTTCTCCTCCATCGCCATCTGTTCACGGGCCACATCCTTGATCTGGATCTCAAAATCCTGTCTCTGCGCCTCGATCTTCGCGATCTCACGGTTAACGGAGACTTTCTTCTTTCTCATTTCCTCGAGTTCTCTGGCTCGGCCGAGAAGATTTGCCGCTTTCTTATTGATACTACCACCGGTCAGCGAACCGCCCGGATTGACCACATCACCAGAAAGAGAAACGACTCGGTACATGTATCTGGCTGCTTTTGCCATCGCAATACCATTCTCCAGCTCATCGACAACAACGATGCGGCCGAGAAGGTTATCGATAATATCACGAAGTTCCGGACGTGTGTCCACAAGTTCCGAAGCAAGCCCGATATACCCGCGGGAGCGCTTCGCATCTCTTAGGAAATTCTCCTCTAGAAGCCTCGGGCGGATGGAGTCGATCGGCAGGAACGTGACACGTCCCAGATGATTCTGCTTCAGGTGATCGATAAGGTCCGATGCATCCCTGTCATTCTGGGTAACGACATTATGCACAGCATTACCGAGTGCGATCTCGATCGCGGTTTCATATTCCTGGTCCACTTTTACGAGTTCACCGAGGATACCGATCACTTTAGAAGACAGTCTCGGATCTTTATCCGTGCTGGAAAGAAGCCGTCTTACGGACTCCTGATAACCCTCACGGTTTTTCTCAAGGTTCTCAAGTGTCTTGATACTGAATTCGATATTTGACAGAAGGCGCTGCTTGGCTTCGCCATCCGCTGCCATCTCATCGTCTTTCTTTCTCATTTCTGCAAGTTCGATCTGCTTATCTGATACGGCAGATGCGAGTTCAGCCGTCTCGCTAAGAACACGCTTAAGATCAGTATCAAGCTGTGTTCTACGCTCCAGCGCTTCATCCCGTTCCTGCAGCATGATCATACGATCTTCGGAAAGTGATTTAATTCTGGCTTCCTTGACCATCATATCACCCGAAAGATTGGAGACCATTTCACGGGTCTCAAAAAGTTCTTCGGTGAGCACGTCGATCTTACGGCGCAGTTCGCTCTGTTTGGCCTGATTTCCGGCCATTTTATCCATTAATGCCTGCGATATCATTATCAAGGCGCTCAATCTCCTGCGCCTGCTCATCATCCGAGCCTTCTGCGGATTTAATGCGGAGAAGCAGCTGGTCATGGCGCTCTTTGAGAAGGAGCATCTGGCTGTTGATCTCATGGATCTGCTCAGTGATATCAGATCTTTCCTGTCTGGTATTCTCTATTTCTTCTTCGAGCTGGGCGGATCTTTCCGTCAGTTCGCGGTTTTCCGAACGGATCTTGAGAACGAGATTCTCCTGTTCCTCGATCGCTTTTTTCAGAGAAGCACGTTCTTCCGCGCTGCCATCGAGAAACACTTTATTTCTGTCGATCATATGCAGGATAACGGCGATATCGTCCTTTTTCCACTCATCGTAGTACTGATGGTATTTCTTCGCCTTTTCCGCCTGTTCAGACAGCGGTCCGATCTGATTATTCAATTCCTCGAGGATATCATTGATACGAACGAGATTCTGTTCCGCAGAATTCAGTTTTCGTTCTGCTTCTTCTTTTCTCGTCTTGAATTTGACGATACCGGATGCCTCTTCCAGTACTTTTCTACGGTCTTCGGACTTGGTGGAAAGGATATCATCGACGCGGCCCTGTCCGATGATCGAATAACCGTCTTTTCCTAGACCGGTATCCATAAACAGCTGAAGGATATCCTTCATTCTGCAGTTCACATGGTTGATCTGATACTCACTTTCACCGCTTCTATATAGTCTTCTGGTGATCTGGACCTCATAAAACTCGATCGGTAGGATTCCGTCCGAGTTATCTATGGTCATGGAAACCTCTGCGAAGTTCATCGCACGGCGGCTCTGGGTACCATTAAAGATAACATCTTCCATTTTGGATCCACGAAGTGTCTTAACACTCTGCTCGCCAAGGACCCAGCGGATCGCATCGGTAACATTACTCTTACCGCTGCCGTTAGGGCCGACGATAGCTGTCATTCCCTTGTCAAACTCGATCAGAGTGTACTCAGGGAACGATTTAAATCCTTGGATTTCAAGCTTTTTCAGATGCATGGATCGTCTCGTTTCGATTTATTAGAGGTATATTATATCACAACAGATGGTTTTTCGAGCAAATGTCACTGTTTCCAGAGCGTAAGAGCCAGTCTGGAGGCTTCCTGCTCCGCCTGTTTCTTGCTTCTGCCTTCTGCCCGGACGATCTCCTGTCCGTCAATTAATACTGCAACCTCGAATATACGGTCGTGAACGGGTCCTTCTTCCTTTACCACATTGAAAAGCACCTGATGGCTTTCATGTTTCGTCTGTGCTTTTTCAAGAAGACGGCTCTTATAGTCGAATATCAGCCCACCGCTAAGTGCCTGTGAAATATAAGGAGACAGGCAGGAAAGAACAACTTTCTTCGCTGCATCGAAGCCGCCATCCAAGTAGATCGCAGCAAAGAGAGATTCCATCGTATCTGCAAGAGTGGAGATCTTCTGACGTCCGCCTGTTCCTTCTTCGCCTTTACCGAGGAACAGAAGCGACCCGATCTCAAGCTTTTCCGCTTCCTTGGCAAGCGTCTTCTCACATACCACAAGAGCCCTGGTCTTCGAGAGTTTTCCCTCATCCCAATCGAATTTCTGTTTATACATCTCTTCGCCGACAATAAAGTCGAGGATCGCGTCACCTAGAAACTCCAGCCGCTGATTAGAAACGACGCCGTTCTTTCTGTGTTCATAGGCATAGGTGGAGTGGGTAAGCGCCAAAAGAAGGAACTCCTTATCCTTAAAGGAATAAGAGATCTTCTGTTCAAGCTTTTCGTGTTCAGATGAATAAACTCTTTCCATACCACATTCCCGCCCGTTAATGATAACAGTATAACAAAATAAGAAAG
>ONFC01000203.1 GCA_900317035.1 uncultured Eubacteriales bacterium | reverse complement strand
TTCTGTCCGGTGCGACCCTCGGCGGCAACATCACACCTATAGGTGCCTCAGCAAATATCGCAGCTGTAGGTCTGCTTGAAAGCGAAGGCTACCAGGTATCGTTCAAAGATTTCATGCGCATAGGTGTTCCGTACACCCTCGTTGCAGTCATTGCCGGATATATCTTCATCTGGCTGGTATGGTCATAACGCTTTATATTTTTCGGTGTTTTCACGGTATCCCTTGTTCAGTACTATATGTCCGCCTTCTACAAGAACCGCCTTTTCATGTTCTTCCTTCGGCTTTAATTTCTTGTATCTGGTCAGCTTGTATATCTCCTTGAGAAGCCAGCGGACATTCTTTTTGATTTCTTCTTCTTCATCCGGCATCCATCTGAACATTTTCGTCTCGATCGCATCAGCTTTATTACGGGCAGTCACAGCCCAGAAGAATACTGCAAGAGCCAGAAGGATGAATGCCAGAGCAACCATGGCAAGCCTGCCGTCAGTCTCCTGCGACCCTGCTTTGACTGCACCGGCGATCACATCCAGCGACATATTCTTTTTTCCGGCCGTCTTTGTATACTCAGTGGCAACTTTCGTGAACTGTTTGATGACATCGTTAAGCGAATCAAAGCCGAATAAAGCAATGAGCAATCCGAGGATCACCCGGTTTGTGCCCTTGTTCCTGTACTTATCTATCTTCTTTCTGATCTTGCGGTCCTCTTCAAGAGTATGTTTTTCCCATTCCTTAGAAGTCATTTTTTCCTCACAATCACTGTTATGTATGAATTATCAGCCTCTGTTCATCGTCGAGCTTGATGCTCTCGTGGTCCTTGAAGTATTCCTCCAGCAGGTTCGGCGCTTTGGTGGCAACTTCGATAGGTCTTCCGTTCTTCTCTATCTCCTCGCTAGGGAGATCCAGGAAATCTCCGATATTATCGAAGAAGAACTTCTGCATGACGACGGTGAACATATCCTCGTCTCCGACTTCTTTCCCGTTCATCTTAAGTGATATGACCTGGTGATTCTTCCGGTCAAACTCGCAGCAGAATCCTTTTGAGAACTGGAACCATTCATTATGCTCGCTGTCCAGGAATGAGTCTTCCCGGAGCATGAATGTCACGATATGCCTGAGCTGTTTGCCTGTCAGTCTGAAACCGAACGCAGGCTCCGCGAACGGGAATATCTCAAGGAAATCCCTGACCGTGACTGCAGGTCCAAGCGATGTCTTGCGTATGCTTCCTGAGCCGATGAGAACAAGATCCGCACCGATCTGATCGCGCATGCATTCCGCCAGGAGGTTTCCGAGTTCGGTCTCCATGTTGCGCTTCGGATGTGTATAAGCGCGCGGAAATCTTGTAAGGATGCGTCCGTACTTCTCGTCCGTATAATCCTTGTACTCGCTGACGACCTTCTCCAGAGCTTCATCACGCGGGCAATTCTCTTCTGTGATCGGGATGCACTGCCATGTATATGAATCTATGCAGTTTTTGTCAGTATCGACCATTATATCGAAACGTCCGATCTGATCTGTGCCGACAGCCGCCTGTACGATCGGGATCCCCGCCACAACGCAAGGCTCTTCGAGGAGCGTATGGCTGTGTCCACCGATAATAATATCTATTCCGCATGCCGGGTCGAGTGCCTCGGCAAGTTTCTTGTCCTCTTCAATACCGATATGTGTGAGCAAAACGGTCAAATCAACATCCTCAGTGCGGTATGCATCGCAGATTTTGCTGATCTCAGATACTGCATCCTGTATATCTATCAGAGTGCCGACCACACCCTCGCTTTTTGTGTTCTTAAGCACTTCTTCTGTCAGTATGCCTATGAACATCACTCGCATCCCGTCGATCTCCTTGATGAAGTGCGAGTTGAACAGGCGCGTGCCGATGTACTTGATATACATGTTGGCATTGATGATCGGGAAAGACGCGCACTTTTCAATGAAAAGCATATGCGCCAGACCGTAGTCAGCTTCATGATTGCCGATCGTCACGACATCAGGTGCGAGCAGGTTCATGATCTCGATCGTCGAGAGGCCCTGGAACTCGCTGTCGATCAGTGAGCCGCGGAACATATCTCCGGAGATCGAATAGATAACATTCTTCTCCTCGTCACGCACCTTATTTATATAGCCGGACAGGCGCGAAACGCCGCCGATGAGTTTGTCGTCCACCTTCTCTGCAAGGAAATCTCCATGAAGATCGTTGGAATGCAAAAGAGTAAGTTTTTTCAGATTTTTCATTTAAGACTTCCTTTCAGCCAGGCAACAAGCGCGTCTATGATCTTATCTTCTATAGCATCCGGGATCAGACCTTCATCCTTATCCGGATCCGTAATGCGCGGTATCATCTCTCTTCCCGAATCTTCCCTGACCACCAGATCGCTTATGCTGATATGCAGCCCGGCTTTGCTCAGGCTGTCAGACAATACGGAGATAAGTTTGCTCTTCACATAATCGGCAGAAAGAAGACTGATCACATCCTTCTCGATGGTCTCAGGATCTGAGATCCTTAAAGCCAGTTTTGCCAGACCTCCGGAAATACCGGTCAATGCCGGGCTTTCAGCAAGTATTTTGCTGTCTGTCTTCACCTTTCCCGCATACAGCGAGATCTTTGTGCCCGGCCTGTCCAGAGCGTACAGATCTCCGATAACGACAGCATCGCCGCCGAGCATGTCATGCTGCGCCTTGT
>ONFC01000204.1 GCA_900317035.1 uncultured Eubacteriales bacterium | reverse complement strand
GATCCGTCTTTCATGGAAAATGCAGCTTCGCCTTCTTTGGCATCACCGGACATGGACTGGTAGATCATGACCGCCTGATACCACGACGATTTATCACTGTTCTTGGAATTGTTATCCGCCACCAGTGTGACGTTATTTAGCGTTACGGAATTTCTTCCTTCTACTACTACGCCCTGGGAAGAAGTGGACTCCATCTTCGCATCGTTGACCGTAATGTCTGCCGTCGAGTAGATGACCGGAGATCCTTTTCCGTCCGTCGTATAAGAGCCGCCGGTAACATTAACAGTGCCGCCTCCACGGTCTGACCGGATCGCCGCGGAAGAATTTCCCGTAGTATGGATCGTAAGGTCCTCGGCATTCATCGTGCCGCCTCCGGTCGTCATCAGTCCGCCGGAACAATTCCCGGATGTTCTGATCTCGGAGTTACGGATATTTACTGTCGTTCCTTCGCCGTAAGAGAACACCGCGTTAGCATGTTTTCCATCCGTATCAACTACGATATCCGACAGATCCAGTGTCGCTCCATTTGTAGCAAAAATAGCGGCATTGTCGCCATAGAAATCCGCTTCGTCGCCTTCTTCCGAGTCGCCGGTTTTGGTGACGTGAACATTGGAATAAGATGCAGTTTTCCCGTCTGCCTCGATGGCATGTTCACCATCTCCGCTATTGGAGATCTCTTCATCTGTGGTAAGACTACCGGTGCTTTTCGGTGCGGAAGATTCAGACTCTGCATCTTCACTCTCACTTCCGTCCGGCTCGGTTTCCGATGCCGATGTAGAGGCGGATGTATCTGTATTCTTTTCGTCCCGGTTCGAGCAGGCCGTCATGGAAATCATCATTGTCGCGGTCAGCAAAAGGGACAAGGTATTTATGTGTTTTCGGTTAAGCATTTTCGTCGTCTCCCTTCTGGTTTATGACACCAGTATAGGAGGCGAACCTTAAACTAACCTCAAACCGTCTTCACTATGAGATTCCCTCTTCCCGGGATCGTGACGGCGCCGTCGATCGTCTCGCCGGTAACCAGATCCATCCCCGACAATCCCGAAAGAATCACATCCTGCTCCGAGAGATTGAGGTAGAAATCATAGGTCGCATTTTTCCCGATCCGCCTATGCCACTCGATGCCCGACGGAAGCTCCCGCGTCTTGATGCCCGCATCCGAAATCAGCATGTCGAGGAATCCGCAGAGTTCCTCCGGAAGGATCCTTGCCGCCTGATAATAGGCCTTGCCCTGCCCGTTCTTTTTGCATGTGATGGCAGGTGTACCGGCGTAAAAATCATCCTTATATTTTCCGAGCACTTCCGCATCCGAGACACGCAGGATCTCGCAATAATCTCTTACGGAAAAGCACTTGTCCCCGGTCATGCAGATCGCATTTTTATCTGATGGATAGAGTGTATCGATCTCTTCCGCAATGACGCCGAAAAGATCTTTCAGACCTGCCCCCGGGAAGCCGCCCTCATAGCAGAGAGTGTTCTCATTAACGTAGCCGGTCATGTAGGTTCCGAGAAGGATGCCGCCTTTTTCTACAAAGGCTTTGAGTTTCTCCGCCGTTTCCGGGTTCACAGAGAAGAGCATCGGTGCAAGGATCAGTTTATAGCCGTCAAAATCTTCGTCCACGGAGATAATGTCGGCATCGATCCCTCGCTTCATCAGGGCCTCCCAGTACTTCTGGCAGGTCGTATCGTACTTTTTCGTCTTGCCGCTGAATCCGCCGGAATAGTCGATCGCCCACCAGTTTTCCCACTCGAAAATAATCGCGGCTTCGCTTCTTGAAGTGCTGCCTTCCACCTCCGCAATCTTCTTTAGTGTCTCTCCTGTATGCGCCACTTCGCGGAAGATCCTCGTGTCATTAGTTCCTAAGTGGCTGACCACGGCACCATGGAACTGTTCCCATGCGCCACGGGACTGTCTCCACTGGAAATACTGTACCGAGTCCGACCCGCAGGCCACCGCCTGCAGCGAGAACTGCTCGTGGACTTTCGGTCTTTTCAGTTTGTTATACTCCGACCAGTTGACGCTTCCCGGACAGCTCTCCATAAGAAGGAACGGTTTGTCCTTCCTAAGTCCCCGCATGATCGCATGGTCAAATGCACCTTCGATCATGGTATCTTCGTAGCTTTCCCAGTCGTTATGCATGAGCGGATAGCTGTCCCAGGAGATCACATCGAGTTCTTTTGCCAGAACACGGTAATCGATGTCGTAGAACCGCTTCATGAGATTGGTCGTGATCGGGACATCTTTCTTCTTCGAGCCCTCCCGGATCGCGCGGATCTCGGATCTCGTATAGTCCGCATAGTTCCACGTGGTGAATCTCCGCCAGTCCAGCTTATGTCCCATAATGGCGATCTGCCCGTTGGCATAAGGCGGTTCCACCTCGGAAAAATCACTGTACCTCGCGCTCCAGAATGTCGCCCACCATTCGTGATTGAGTCTCTCGATATCGCCGTTATAGCGCTTCCGGAGGAAATCCTGGAACTTCGCTTTACACAGGTCGCAGAAGCATTCTCCGCCGAATTCATTGGAGATATGCCATGCCAGAAGTCCCGGATGATCGCCGACTTCTTCTGCCAGCTTTCTGTTAATGATGCTTACTTTTTCACGATATACTTCGGAAGAAAGGCAGTGGTTGTGGCGAAGGCCATGGCGTCTTCTGATACCCATGTCGT
>ONFC01000205.1 GCA_900317035.1 uncultured Eubacteriales bacterium | reverse complement strand
CTCATTGAAAATGAGGCGGATGCTAAAGAAGTCATCGAATGCCCGAAAGAGAATATGTTCGGGCTGGAAAAGATCGCGTTATTTGAAGACCGGGCGGTGGCTGTTTTTGACGAGAAGCTCTGCGAGGGTTTTGAGTACGATGAGAATGACT
The DNA here is from genome assembly GCA_900317035.1 of uncultured Eubacteriales bacterium. Classification (GTDB taxonomy): domain Bacteria; phylum Bacillota; class Clostridia; order Saccharofermentanales; family Saccharofermentanaceae; genus Scatonaster. The sequence continues at coordinate 2,457 of ONFC01000205.1, read as the reverse complement.
TTGATACGTTCAGCCTCAAAGGTTATCTGGGTAAGAAGAATGCGGGCTTCAGCCTTACAGTAGAAAACATGGTGGAAATCTGGCCCGAGGAAGATAAGAGCAGTATCGAACTCAAAAACGGTCATTACATCGTCACCATTATTTTTCCGAATAAAGAGTCCTATAAAGAAGATCCCGATGAGGATTTTGAGATCCTGGGACTTCATATCAGCGGCATGACCATCTGGATCACCGAGGATACGGTCGAACTTAGATACACTGCGAGAGGGTATGACATCATGTGGTACTACAAGCAGAAATTCGATCGCGCAAAAGGAAAATGGGAAAAGGTCGATGAGGATGAGGTCAGCTGCATGACGACTGAGACATATTAACATGACGTCTGAAATAGATTGAATGATATAATGAACCACGAAAATGAAGAAAAGAAACTAGTGGGAGAAGTCAGATGACTTATGAAGAGATCAAGAATAATGAAGTGATCAAAACTTATATCAAGCAGGCGAATGAGTCGCTGGATGCGCTGGGGTATACCGAGCACGGGTTTGCGCATGTGACGCTTGTGGCGGAGACGGCCGGCTATATTCTTAAGACGCTGGGATTTCCCGAGAGGACCGTGGAGCTTGTAAAAATCGCCGGATATCTCCATGACATCGGAAATCTGGTGAACCGCACGGATCACAGCCAGTCAGGCGCGCTGATCGCTTTTCGAATCTTAGATGAGATGGGATTCCCGCCGGAGGAGATCGGCATGATCGTCACAGCGATCGGAAATCACGATGAGGGAACCGGTGTCCCGGTAAACTCTCTTGCAGCGGCGCTGATCCTGGCGGATAAGAGCGATGTGCGCCGTAACCGTGTCCGTAATGACGATAAGTCCTCCTTCGATATCCATGACCGAGTCAACTATTCGGTCACGAAGTCCGAACTGAAGATCAATGAAGCGCATACGATCATCAAGCTCAAGCTCTCGGTCGATACGCACTATAGCTCGGTGATGGACTATTTCGAGATCTTCCTGCAGCGCATGGTCCTGTGCCGTAAGGCCGCAGAAACACTCGGCCTGCAGTTTAAGCTGATCATCAACGAGCAGCAGCTGATCTGACCGGTATCTTTTCCGGCAGGAAGCAATTATTGGTTATCACTGCCTTTCTCTGAGAAGGGTTCTTATACGGTTATCGATTACGGTCACGACATCGTCGAGGGATTTCTGATCTGCGAAATAAGGTGCAGTTTCTTCCATGATCACATTAATGATTTCTATATCGCTGTAGTAAGCATAATCTACGGCGGAAATAAAGTCGTGGACTTTTTGTGCTTCCTCTTTCGTCATGGGAGTCATCATATCGATCGACCATTCTTCCTCAATATCTGAATTATAATACTTCCAGTATTCCTCATGATCTTTGGGGTTCATTTCAAAATCCAGAAGGTAATCTACCGAAGATTTCCGCACCGGGAAGAAACTTCTTATGATGTGCTCGTAATTGTCCTCGCGCAAAGAATACTCCTGGACATCGGAAGACAAAAGCAGTTTTATAAAGTCCCAGGCAGCATTTACGTCTTTGCAGTTCGATGTAACAGAAATGCTTGTGCAAGAAAAAGCGGCATGCCCGCCATCCTTGGAGATCACCCCATAGAATTGGCCCGATGAAGCGTAGCAGTATTCTTCGATGATCTCTTGGCAATCCTGGCCGCCGATGCGATTCTTGGAAAGAACAGTTTCCCTGAAGTTTCCATTATTCCATTCATCCATATTCAAACAGTATTCTTTCGACAATCTCAGAAGATCTTTGAATTCCGAAGAAGAGAAATGCGGGGTATGACTGTCCTTATCTATAAAAGATGCGCTATCGAAAATCAGACACTCCCGAAGGAAATCCTGCCCGGTCATCTGTAGCAGTACGCGGCCGTCTGCATGGGCATCCATGTACTTCAGCCATTCGCTGTATGTCGGAGCTATATTCGCTGCAGCTTTCTCATTCCCGGAGATAGCGTAGTTTGTCATTTCAAAATTATAGGGAATAGAGTACAGTGCATCTCCGTTTTTCATACTGTTAAACAGATTGGTATAATACTGGTCTTTCCAAGAGGAATCTTCATTTTCCCACATAGGGCTGAGGTCTTGGAGTAGTCCTCCGTATTCATAGAATCTGGAATCGTATTTGCTTCCGCTTCCGGAGAGATGTAACAACATATCCGGACCTTCTCCGTCACGGATCGCCTTCCAGAAGTATGTAGCGACCGCTTCGTCATATGCATCTGTATCGATCCATCCGTCCTGGTCCAGATAGTTATTCGGATCAACAAGCTCTTCGAAGGTCTTGTATTCGATCACATACCGGGAATTGTCGGTGTTGAACTTCTGGATCGCCCAGACTACATCGTATGGGAAATCCTGACCGACTATCTGAAGCGTTGTCTTTCCGGCACTCGGGTCTTTTCCAGCTTTGAAAA
>ONFC01000206.1 GCA_900317035.1 uncultured Eubacteriales bacterium | reverse complement strand
TTCATATAGCCGAGCGTGAGGGAGGTGCCGCGGATGCAGATCTCGCCCTGCTCGCCGCTCTCCTTCGTGACCTCGTTATTCTCGTCGTCGAGAAGAATGATATCCGTATTATCGAACGGCCGTCCGATCGGGATCGCCTCGCCGTCCTCAAAGTCTCTATCCACCCGGTAGTAGCAGCACATGCCGGTTCCTTCCGTCGGGCCGTAGAGGTTTGTGAATGTCGCCTCCGGAAGCGCAGTTCTCCACATGCGGAACTGCTTCAGCGGGAATACTTCCGAGCCAAAAGCGATGGTCTTTAAGTATTTCGGGATCTCTGTCTTAAATGTTCCAAAAGCACTGATGATCGTCAGTGCCGAGACGACCCAGCATACCGTGTTGATCTTGTGCTCGTTCAGGTACTGGACGAGTTTCAGAGGCTGCATAAAGAGCGTCTTCGGGACGAAGTAAGTCGTCGCACCGAAGCGGAGCGTCGGATAGAGTTCTTTAAAGCAGGCATCCAGATAAAGCGGCGTCTGGTTTCCGAAAACAGTCTCCGACGAGAATCCCAGCACTTCCGAGAGCTGATCGATATAGTCATTGACCGCTCTGTGGCAGCCGACAACGCCCTTCGGGACACCGGTAGATCCGGATGTGAAAACGATATACAGCGGATCCGTGTCGATCGAGTGCTGATATACTTCATCAAGCGCCGCCGCATCGATCCCGTTATTCCTGTCTTCTGCATCGCTTGCTCCGGCGATCTCACTATACTTAACGATCGCCCCGCCAAAGCCTAATTCCTGAGCTGCGTCATACGTGACATCATCACAGATCAGAAGCGGTGCTTTCACATTCTCCAGGATCAGCTGGATACGTACCGAGGGCATCTCCGCATCGATCGGGACATAGTACGATCCCGCGCGGATGATCCCGAAGAAAGCCGCCACCTCTTCCGGCGATTTCTCCATATAGACCACGATCGGGCTCCTTTTTATCCCCTGACGGAGAATATAGGTGCCGATCCGGTCGATCGAAGTATCGAGCTGGCGGAAGGTAAGACATGATTTTTCTCCGCAGAAAGCCGGCTTATCCGGAAACTTTGCGACGGTATTCTTCAGATCTTTCAGCACGTGATTATGCATAGGTTCTCTCCTTTTAGACGGCCGGCAGTATCAGAGATCGCCGGTCCGGCCGGAAATCGTACGCCCGGCCGTGCGTTATTTTCTACATTCGCGTACACACGCTCTTGCCAGGACATCGATGATATCGACAAAGCGGTCGTCGAGATCCATCTCGACCATCGCCTGCGAGAGCTCCGTACATCCGAGAACGACCGCCTGTGCACCGTTTCCGAAGAGCTCGCCGGATACCATCTCAAAAGCCGTCTGGTCCAGCGCCTGTCCTGCTTTTACATCGTCATAGATCAGGACCATGACCTGTTTTTGTCCCCGCTGTCCCGGCCAGATACAGGTTACACCATATTCTGCCAGAGCATCTTCATAGATGTGTGTCTCCCTGGCGCCATCGGTCGCCATCACGCCCAGTGCGGTGACTCCCTTCGACTGGCACCATTGCCCCAGTTCGCGGATCGCGTGAAGGACCGGAAGACCGATCCCCTCTTCCATTTCTTTGTGAAAAGCATGCGCAGTGATACACGGTATCGCGAGGACTTCCGCACCGATATCCCGGAGTTTTCTGCCGACCTCGACCAGTGCAGGTCTCGGATCTTCCGAAGTTTCCGGAGAAAGAAGGAACGCCGTCCTGTCCGGGATAGAAGGGCATGATCCGATCCAGGCCTCAATATGCTCCTGATCGGTGGAAACATCGGTAAACTCGACGACACGGCGATAGAAATACGCCGTTGCCAGCGGCCCCAGTCCTCCGATGATGCCCAGTTTCTTCAAATCAGTTTCCTCTCTTTCCGGTTACGCCGATATCGTTCTTTCCGTGCCGGATCCGGCGAAATACCCTGCACCGTGACGCTCTCCGATTATGGAATCTCCACCGGGTATTTGGATGCATCGTAATAGTGGTATCCTCTGTGCGAGTCAGAATAAGCTTTCAGTTTCGCAGAATCCCACATGAAGAATCTCGTGCCGTCATCCTTGGTCAGGGCATCGCAGTGATACCATACACCATCGATCTTGACCGCATTCCAGAAATGCTGGGAGTGAGTGATCGGATAACGCTCGATCATAAATGTCTCAAAACCTGCGCGGGAATACAGCGCATGACAGGCCGATGCCGTCGTGAAGCAGTCGCCGATACGGTCACGGATGCCTTCATATGCACCCTGGATCCAGCTGATCTTCGTCGCATGGCCCTGATACTTGATCGACCAGTCCACCCAGTTAAAGATCGCTTCGGCCTTCTGTTTTTCTGTCATACCCGGCTTAATGATCTGTGCCAGGATCTTATCGCAGAGCTCCCAAAGGTCTTCCTCTGTATACGGACGATAGACGACGGTGACCTTGATCTTCACCTCCGTCTTGTTGCCGGAGCGGTCCTCTGCGGAGTATGTCACCGTATATGTTCCCTCTTTATCGACATCCACTTCGGAGTTATCGACCTTAAAGGTAATATCCGGGTCCGCATTATCGGTAACCTTGACATTATCCTTA
>ONFC01000207.1 GCA_900317035.1 uncultured Eubacteriales bacterium | reverse complement strand
ACGATCGCATACGCGGAGAATCCTTCCGCATCGAAGCGGATCTCCATGCCCTTATCCGTGCTGCTTGATGTAGTATCGACCACGTCGGCATCTTTATCTTCTGGAAGGTGAACGACGCTGATATTTCCGTCAAGGACCTCATTGAGGATGATCTTAACAGAGACCGCCGTACCCTCCTTCGGTTCGACCTCGACACCGTTGACAAGCAGGCTGATATCGAAGATCCTGGCTTGATCGATGTTTTCACTGTCAACTACATCGGACAGTTTCTCGCAATATCCGTCTCTTTGCTGCCCACCGGTAATCTCGGAAACGAAAAGCTGTGCATCGGAAGGGATGCCGGTCTCCGGGCCATAAGCAACAACTACGGAATAGGTATCTCCTTTAAAGGTCTTCATGATCGTATTCTCATTCGCGATCATAGACGGATCCATCAGAGAAGGATCATCCGGAAGCGGAGAGGTCATGCCATCTTTAAGCGCATTTGAACTTTCAGAAGGTGCCTCTGTATCGGAAGTATCCGGAGAAGTTTCGGAATCACCGTCACTTGAATCACCCGGAAGCGATTCTGTATCCGAAGTAGCATCAGAGGAGACATCCGGATCAGAATCAGAAGGATCAGAAGATCCGTCCGGATCCGTGATGGAAGGATCAGATGTTTCAGGGACTTCGGAGCTTTCCGAAGTTTCTGAGGTATCCGTCGCATCGGACGATCCGGAAGAACTTTCTTCAGAAGGATCCCCTGGTGTTTCGGACGAGGGTTCTTCTGTAATTGCAGCAACGATACCGGAAGAAGTCTCTTGGGTCTCGTCATCCATTTCTTTTGCAAGGACCATGCCTGTCGTGGTCATCAGGTTGGCAACTACGAGGAGCATACCGACAGCGCGGCGGAATCCTTTACTGCGGAGACCGCTGGTCATAGACACCCAGATCGCGGATAGCATAGCTTTTAAGGAGCGGTTATTCTTCATAGGCCGTCTCCTTTCTCTTTATGGACGCAAGGAGGAGTAAAAATGCGCCCGCTGCAAGAAAAGCGTATGCAATGCTCTGGGAATGTCCCGCCATATCACCTGTTTTAACGATTGGATCCTTCTTTCCCGGATCTCGTACCGCATCATTCACAAATGCCACCTCTGTCGGCTTGACGTTTCCTTCTTTTGCCAGGACCACCTGATATTCCAGGCTGCCATGGTCATCGTTCGTGACGAACAGTGTAACGAAGTACACCATCTCGTCGTAGATGATCTTCGAGTTATCGCCGGTCCTCTCATATACTTTGTACTGGAAGGTACCGGGTTCATCGAGCAGAACTTCAAATTTCGCCGTGCCTGAGCCCTGAACTGTAACGACATTCTGCTTCGGCTCCGGACAGTCAGATCCGACTCGTTCCATCACGAATTCAAACGTGCTGTCCACGCTGCCTGTCATCGTACAGCTAAACGGGATCTCCGCGGTGACCGGCTGATATTCGAACTCTGCTCTGATCGGAGAAATCACGCACGAAAGGACGACACTAAGCGACATGACTGCCGCGAGTGCTTTTGCCAAAGAAATAAATTTCTTCATCGGACCTTTCAAAGCTTCTTCTCTCCTAATTGTTTTCTAAAATGTATGCAAAGACTACGATCCTCGTTGTAGAGGTGTCGCCCGCGCAGGTGCTGAGACACAATACCCGATGGTTTATGTCCATTCCCTTTTCGCGGAGGAATGCATACAGTTCCTCGTAATTTTCGGGATTAAAGATGAAGTCGTCTTTCGCATCTGCCGACATGGCATAGAATGCTTCCAGCTCATACATCACCTTGCCGTCCCTTCCCACCAGCAGTTGTCCGTGCCTGTGGGATTGAAGATAGTCTTCGTCGAGATAATCATCGAGTGCGCCGAACATCACGCCGTATTCCATGTGGTGTCCATAGATCAGCGAATATTCATCAGTAAAAGCACTGTTATTTCTGCTATCGAGGAATATGCTTCCGGATAGCGAGAACTTGCCGTACGGATCCTTATTGAGATATTCGGTATTATCTTCTCCCTGCATGATCGGATAATCGATGTTCGTGTCGTCCATCGTGATCCAGCCCACCATATCCGAGGTGATCGGAGATTCGGAAACAGCTCCGTTTTCTTCTTCCACCCCCGGCTTGAATTTCAGGTAGGATTTGTCATTTGCATGATCGAAGACGTACCAGGTATCGTAGAGTGCATAGATACAGATCAGAAGTGCGATGATAAAGATCAAGAGCATCGTCTTCTCGTATGCGCGGTTCATGGTTTTCCAGAACGTTCTCATAGGATCTCCTGACGTACAGATTTCTCGACGGGAAGGGTTCTACTTCGGCTTTTTAAGATAAAGCCGGGCAGGAATTACTCTTCCGCTGTCTCTGCTTCGTCTTCCTGTGCCTTGCTCTTGGCAGATCTTACTGAGAAGAATACGACACCTGCGATAGCGATAAGTGCGACGATGATACGATGATCACCGGAGTAGCTACCAGAAGAACACCGGTCGGGATCAGACCCTTCTTCTCATTGGTGAAACCGGTATGCTTATCAGTGTCCATTGTTCCTCTCAGATTGTCGTCCAGAGCATCCACGCCGGCAGTTCCTCCGTTCCAGTCCAAAGAAGAATTCGCTGCAGTGATTCCCGCATTACTTGTATAGTCTTCTGCGTCCTCAGAAACTGTATAATCACAGCCCTCCGGAAGACCGAGGATCGTGATATAGTTTCCGTCCTGCAGATAGAAAGCATAACCGTCAGCAAGCTGTGTGTCTGTAAGCTCGGTGATGTTGTTTGCAGCCTTCATGACATCGGCTGTATATGTAGTCGCAGAATTCGCTGTCGGCTCTTTTACCGCATTGGCCATATATACCGGGAACTTATCTCCTGCAGTAAGGCCTGTACAGGTAACAGTTACCTTAAAATACTTGTCACGGGAACCCTGGTTTCCGATAACTTCCTTACCGAAAGTAAGATCATGTGTCTTATACAGGTTCATGATGTAATTGGTCTTTGTTGCAGCGCCTGTATTTCCTGTACCTGTTCCGGTGTTCTCTACATAGATGCCGTCACCCGTGATAGTTACCTCAGTGGAAGAATCGATCGCAGTTCCATTTAGCGGGTTTGTTCCGATCGTCGGTGTGTCTGTAACCTGACCGAGATACATAACATAGCCGGTAACAGCAAGTGCCGGGGTAGATGCACCTGTATCTTCAACATATACATCCAGTGTTCTGACACGATTG
>ONFC01000209.1 GCA_900317035.1 uncultured Eubacteriales bacterium | reverse complement strand
AAGATCATCCACATAGTCGGTAAGAAGTCCGTCTGTCTGGCGGTTGAGCCAGTTTCTGAATTCCTCAATATACTTTTCATCTTCCGGATCACCGCTGAAAACAGAGGCGAGATATTCCGTCGCGATCCTCTCAACCGTATCGTTCTTATAATCGAACCTGTTATTCATCCAGATGGAATTGGCGAGCAGACATTTTCCTGCGCCGTCATCCACATAATTTGCCAGAAACAGTGACTTTGAAGTAGCACGGAGAGTCTCAATATCCGGCACACCGAGAAGATCCAGGATCTCCTGTCTTGTATTGCCGTCAGCAGACTCGGCCACGATACTCATGCAAAGATACAGGCTCAGCGGAGAATATACGAAGTTTTCATCTCCGGCTTCTTCGGCAAAAGTACCGGTACTCTTTTCAAGGAATTTCTTAAATCCGTCCGCGTATCCTTCCGGCTGGTTTCTGAATTCCTCGCGGGATGCCCACCATTTTTCATATAGGTCTCTATATTCATTAGGATCATAATCGTCACCGCGGAACACGGGGGAAACCGACTCCGGATATTTGGCCATCTCGGGATATACTGCTTCCGCCTTGACAGCCTTGTTCTTCTTTTTATACAGCACCTTCGGAAGCGCGACAGCGACCACAAGGATCACAGCTGCCGCTGCGATACCGATCTCGATCCAGAATGCTTTTCTGCTCTTACCGGTCTTTTTATGATTGACCGGCGATGCACTTTCTTTCGCCTTCGGCATCTCAGGGATAAGTTCTTCATCGATCATACCGATCGCATCGAGTAATTTATCTTCGTTTTTCATTTTTCGAAACCTTCTTTCTTCAAGTATTTCTCCAGTTTCTTTCTGGTCCTGCTAAGAAGCATCTTCACAGCATCAGAAGTCATGCCGCAGTGATCGGCAATATCGGAGACCGGCATCATGTACCAGTACCGGAAAAGAAATATATGCCGGTGCTTTTCCGGAAGAGAAGAAAGAAAAGAATTAAGGAGATCTTTGAGCACGAGAGTATCCTCGATGGGATCTTCCGCGCCGATGCATTCGCTCAGTTCATCCAGACAGATCGAGGTCTGTCCTCCGCCGTGTTTCATGGATCGTTCTTTTCTGTACCGGTCGATCGCCAGATTTCTGGTGATACGTCCGAAGTAAACAGACAGCCGATTGGGCTTTTCCGGCGGGATGCTGTTCCATGAGCGGAGCCATGTGTCATTTACACACTCATCTGTATCCTCTTTGCAGTGAAGGATATTATGGGCGATCGCCCGGCAATAAGAGCCGTATTTTTTCTGGCTCTCCGTGATTGCCGATTCATCACGCTGAAAGAATAATTCGATAATGCTTTTATCTTCCATGACTTTTGCTCCTGTTCTTTCATCTCAATTATATAGACGCAAAGTACGGATGGAAAGTAACACATAAAAAGGGCAACCGTGAAATTTCACGATTGCCCTCATAAATATCTGTTTATAGATCTCAGGATGGGGTGTAGGCGAACTGATAATCCGCATCTCCTAAGACTTCTCCATCGAGTTTAAATGTCAGCTGATTAAGTTCGGCATCCCCGGGGACACGGAAATACAGTGAAATCTCTTTTGCCTTGTAGCTGGTTGCCTTTTCCGGCCAGTATCCGCAGATATTATCCATCTTATTTTCGCCTTTATACATGCTGCAGCCACCTGCTACCCACACGAACACCTTCTGGCGGAACTCTTTTCCCTCGATTTCGTCTGTCGGGAACTTCTCCGGGGAATATGCATTGATCTTGACCTCAACGATCTTATACCCGTCGTACTTAACCGTAACACCATTGATCTTGACGGTATCTACAAACTGCATGCTGATGACTTCGCACTCGGCCTTCTTCGGTTTGGAATTACATCCGCACAGTCCCATCAGGGCGGCGGCCATCAGGATCACTGCGAATACTCTTTTAAAAGCTGACATAGGATCTCCTCCGTGGCTAACTGAATAATCAGTGTTACGAGTATTTTATTACATATTCGACTTAGATAAAAGCACTACCGTCTCGACATGTGTCGTTCCCGGGAACATATCCACCGGGCAGATCTTCTTGATGCCGTACTTCACACCTTTTTCCTGCTGGAGCTGGAAGAAGCGCTGGAGATCCCTTGCCAGGGTTGCCGGATTACAGGAAACATAGACGATCCTTGTCGGGCCGAGCTCGAGAAGTCTCTGGATAAGCTTCTCGTCGCAGCCTTTTCTCGGCGGGTCGATCACGACCGCGTCGGGCATCATGCCGCCGAAATCATATTCTTCCGCTTTCCCGAAGATGAACTCTGTATCTTCGATAAAGTTGGATCTGGCATTATTTCTGGCATCGATCACAGCAGATTCCACCGACTCGATACCGATCAGGTGATGGCATGCATCCGAGCAGTAAATACCGATCGATCCTGTGCCGCAATAGAGGTCGAGCAGGACTCTGGGCAGGAAACCGTCATAGCGCAGGTATTCCTTGACCTTGTCATACAGGACGACCGCCTGTTTGGAATTCACCTGGAAGAA
>ONFC01000213.1 GCA_900317035.1 uncultured Eubacteriales bacterium | reverse complement strand
GTTCAACTTTTTGATCGGAAAGGAAAATGAGGCAGGGGTATGTATAGAGACAGTCAGGAAGACGAGATCGAACAGTTTTTCCGTGAGAAGGAAGGCGGGCTTCCGAAAGAGGCACCAAAACCAGTAGGAATCGTACCTGATCAGCAGGCGCCGTTTCACCCGGTGGCATTTGATCAGGTTCCTCAGGAGACTCCGAGGGAGAACTTCGGTGGTTACTCAGCCGGAGCGCAGCGCAGGGATTACTATGAGCAGCTCCGCGAGGAAGCCGAGCACATTGAGAGACAGAACAACTGCAGAGAGTATTCGAAGAGATATATGCAGATGTTTATCATCCTGATCGCCAACGTGTTTTTTAACATTATCGGACTGATCCTTTCCAGGGTAGGTGCGAACGATGCGCAGTTCAGAAAAGATACATTCGTATTCTCCGTCGTTGTTGCCATCGGATCTGTCATGTGTTATGTACTGTACGGCCTCGTTCTTATCATGCTGAGCCATTATAATATGGACTTCCGGCCGGCAGGCACGTTCTTTATACTATCCGGAATTTGTCAGGCAACGTCGAGAGTTATTCCGAACAACACCTTGTACCTGTTCACTTCTCTTGCCGCATCCATTTTTGCCGTGCTCTATGTCCTCAAGTTTGCCAGCGCAGCGAGCACTAGCTTTGACAAAGTTGCTCTTTATATGTCTTCTTCCTGGGAGACATTCCGGAAGGTATATATGTATGTATATATTGCAACAGCAGCAGCTTCGATCCTGATCTTCATGCCGGTACTTGGACTGATTATGATCTACGCGCTGCTTGCCCTTGCGATCATTGCCATCGGCCTGGAGATCTGGCAGATCCTGCTGCTTCTGAGATCTTCGGTCATCATGAAGCAGTACAGCTCAGTGGTTGTGGCCAAACAGAACTAAATACTCCTTCGATCGGAAGACATCCCTGAGAAAAAAGGAAAGCGCTCTAGGGATAAGAGTAATTCGAGGAGGAGTAAGGATGAGCAGTAAGAAAAGATTTCATATCGACGAAAGATACGTCACCGTTAATCTTACGCTCAGTATCATCCTGTACTCGATGGTCGTTCCATTTTGCGTCTATCTCGCCGTGGATAATTTTATCCGCGGCGATTTGCTTGTCGCCAGATACGCGCTGTTCTGCGCGGTGATGACAGCTTTTTCCACGGTTTGTTTCGCGATATGTAAGTTCGGGAAAAAGAGAAGAAGGTGGCTGATGCACCTTTCGATCAATATCCAGTGCTTCGTCTATTGGATCACGTTCACGTTCTTCCTTTATACAGGTGGTACGGGAGGCACGAGTATCTTCCTGATCTTCCTTGCGGTCCCGGTCGTGTTTTTCTTCTTTAATCTCTCCTACGGCTTATACTTTAACATGGTCATGTTCCTGATCATGATCGTCTATATGAGCACGCCGCTTCGTGAGGCGGGATACCAGTTCCCGGAGACCTACTATTCGCGTCTCCCCATGATGTATCTTGCCAATGTCGTCATGTGTGCGATCGCACAGTATGAGACGGTGAAGGCGAAGATCAAGCAGGACCATGCGCTCGAAGAGGCGCGCCGTGCCAGTGAAGCGAAGACGGATTTTCTTGCCAACACGAGCCATGAGATAAGGACCCCGATCAATGCGGTCCTCGGTATGAATGAGATGATCCTCCGCGAGTCCGTGAAGGCGGAGAAAAACGCCGATGCCGATCCGGAAGAATATAAGAAAGCCTTCGGCAGGATCCGCCACTATTCCGGAAATGTCGATAGCGCCGGGCATAATCTTCTTTCCATTATCAACGATATCCTCGACTTTACGAAGATCGAGGAGGGAAGAATGGACATCGTGAAGGTCGAGTATCAGCTCAGTTCCCTGATCAACGATGTCAGCAACATGATCTATTTTAAGGCAAAAGAGAAGAACCTTTCCTTCGTAACGGATGTCGATGAGTCCCTCCCGGACCGTCTTTTCGGCGATGTCGTCCGCGTCCGCCAGGTCATCACGAATATTCTGAATAACGCCGTCAAGTACACCGATCAGGGTTCTGTTTCCCTGAAGATCACAGGAACGAAAGAAGTTCCGTCTTCTTCCGATGCAAAAGCACTTCTCCGGCTTTCTATTTCCGTAAAAGATACGGGCATCGGTATCAGTCAGGAGAATATGAGTAAGCTCTTCGGGAAGTTCGAGCGTGTGGATCTTGTCAGAAACAGTACCAAAGAGGGCACCGGTCTGGGTCTTGCGATCACGAAGATGCTGCTGGACATGATGGGAGGTGACATCTCTGTCGAGAGTACCTACGGTGAGGGCTCCACGTTTACCGTCAATATCCCGCAGGAGATCCTCTCCGACGAGCCGGTCGGCAACTTCACCGAGAAGTTCGAAAAAAGCCTTGGTGAGAAGAAGGCCTATCACGAGAGTTTCCGTGCGCCTTCTGCGAAGATCCTGATCGTCGATGATACGAAGATGAAT
>ONFC01000215.1 GCA_900317035.1 uncultured Eubacteriales bacterium | reverse complement strand
GACTTCTACTTCAAAGACAGGAAATTCGACGTCAGCGACTACAAATAATCGATGAATGAGGTTTTCGCTTCCGCTGGAAAAGCACCCGCCACCCGGCTCGCGCCCGCGATCCCCAAGTAGCGCTGGCGCCACCCGGCTCGCGCACCCACAATCCCTCGCCGCGCCGGCTTGGTCGCCTGCACTCCCGCGCGATTAGTGCACTAGTGAAACCGCTATACAAAAATGCCCCTGTTTTTTGTGTAATATTTCCGTAAAAAACTTCGTGACATAGCAAGTTGCTTACGCTATGATGAAGGGGTAATGAAAATCATTTTTCCGAAGAGAGTATTTCTTTTCGAAAAGCACTTGCGGACGGGGTGGCTCCTGTCCCTTGGGAATCAGCCTGCGTGGCGGGGTGGCACCTGCCGGGAGACGCAGATCATGTCAGGGTGGCACCTGACGAATGAGGACCAGTGCTTCTAGAGAGGAAAAGAAATCGACGGGATCCTGGTTTTTATGCAAGGCTTTTTAAGATGAATGATTCGGGAGAGGGCCCGACTAAGGGTGCTCCGCAGAAAACTTCGCGAGGGAGGATTATTGCAATGTTTGTACCTGGGAAATGGTCCGAGGACATTTGTGTCCGCGACTTTATCAACAAGAACTACACACCGTACGACGGGGACGAGTCGTTCCTGGCGGGACCGACACAAGACACACTGGATCTTTGGAATAAGATCCTGGAGCTCCGGAAAAAAGAGAAGGAGAACGGCGGTGTCCTGGATGTCGATGAACATACCATTTCCACGATAACATCCCACGCACCCGGTTATATCGATAAAGATAAAGAGAGGATCGTCGGACTTCAGACCGATGCTCCTTTAAAGCGCGCGATCATGCCATTTGGCGGTATCCGCATGGTCAGAACATCTCTGGAGGCTTATGGCCGCGAGATGGATCCTGAAGTTGAGAAAGTATTCCAGTATAGAAAAACACATAACGACGGCGTTTTCGATGCTTACACACCGGAGATGCAGCGTGCGCGTCACTGCGGTATCCTGACCGGTCTTCCGGACGCTTACGGCAGAGGACGTATCATCGGCGACTACCGCCGTATCCCGCTCTATGGCACGGCTTTCCTGATCGCCCAGAAGAGAAAGGCGAAGGACCAGATCCTGCCGGATGTCATGGACGTCGAGACGATCCAGCAGAGAGAAGAGATCTCCGAGCAGGTCAAGAGCCTTTATGAGCTGACGAAGATGGCGCAGAGCTACGGCTTTGACATCTCCCGTGCAGCAAGAAATTTCACCGAGGCGGTACAGTGGCTGTACTTCGGTTATCTCGGTGTGGTAAAAGAACAGAACGGTGCGGCCATGTCCCTCGGACGTGTGTCCACTTTCCTCGATATTTATGCGGAAGAAGAACTGAAGAACGGCACCATGACGGAGTCCGAGATCCAGGAGGTCGTCGATCACTTCATCATGAAGCTCCGTATCGTGCGTTTCTTAAGAACACCGGCTTACGATGAGCTCTTCTCCGGCGACCCGACATGGATCACCGAGTCTATCGGCGGCATCGGCCTCGACGGACGTCACATGGTTACGAAGATGAGCTACCGTTTCCTCCACACACTGGAGAATATCGGATCCGCGCCGGAGCCGAATATGACGATCCTCTGGAGCCCGAATCTTCCGGAGAACTTTAAGAAATACTGCGCGAAGATCTCCATCAACACTTCGTCCATCCAGTATGAGAGCGACGAGCTGATGCGTGTAAAGTTTGGTGACGACTATGCGATCGCATGCTGCGTTTCCGCGATGCGCGTCGGTAAGCAGATGCAGTTCTTCGGCGCTCGTGCGAACCTTGCGAAGTGCCTGCTCTATGCGATCAACGGCGGACGTGATGAGAAGACCGGCGATCAGGTCGGCCCGGTGAGAAATCCGATCACATCCGAGTACCTCGACTACGATGAAGTAATGGCGCGTTTTGATGAGACCTGCGCATGGCTCAGTAAGCTCTACATCAATACACTGAACGTCATCCACTACATGCACGATAAGTACTGCTACGAGCGTCTCGAGATGGCACTGCACGACGAGAAGATCGACCGCACGATGGCTTGCGGACTTTCCGGTCTTTCCGTTATCGCCGATTCGCTGTCCGCGATCAAGTACGCGAAAGTGAAGCCGATCAGAAACGAGATGGGTCTGGCAGTGGACTTCGAGATCACCGGTGACTACCCGCAGTATGGTAACGACAACCCGAAGGTCGACCGTATCGCCGCGGAAGTTGTCAGGAAGTTCATGAAGCAGCTTTCTAAGCACAAGTGCTACCGCGATGCCCGCCCGACACAGTCGATCCTGACGATCACATCGAATGTTGTTTATGGTAAGAAGACCGGTTCCACACCGGACGGAAGAAAGGGCGGCGAGCCGTTCGCTCCGGGCGCTAACCCGATGCACGGCAGAGACAGATCCGG
>ONFC01000227.1 GCA_900317035.1 uncultured Eubacteriales bacterium | reverse complement strand
TTCTTTCCATCGTATCTCTGATCACGCTGATCGTATCGGGATGCCGTCACAAAGAAGTACGGGGCCCCGGGATCTGGGCGGCGATCGCACTTGCCATGATGTTTATGGGACCTATCGGGATGGGTGCTTTTCCCAAAGAATATTTCGGCATATTCGAAAGATTCAGTACTGTCGCGGCCGTCGGATATAATGCCGTGCTGGGTGTTTATCTGTTCCGGGGATTCGGGATCACGAAAGAAGAGGAGTTGAAGTAGATCTCTGTTTGAAAGGGAAAGAGAGTCCCGAAGGAGAGCCTGATCATCTGCAGCATCTGTAACAATACAAATCTTTTTTGTTTTCATTTTATTCATGGATGTTTTTGTAAGACACGTTATAATTTTTTTAGGATTTTAATTTCCGGTGTTACGTGATTTCAGGCAAGGAGTGAGAGTAAGAAATGATTATGAAGAGTTTTGAAGATTATACTATTGCTGATGTTCCGAAGCTTCTTCTGGATAATGTGGACTCGGTCATTCTTGTGGACGCGCCGACGGATCAATATAAGGCGCTCCTCCGAAAAGGTTTTTTCGAGCAGTATATCGAAGAGTCCGGAAGTTATCACGATCTTATCATCGACCTGTGGTTCCATTTTGACGGATCGAGCGAAAAGGTCTCTTCCGACTATCAGATCTTTGCCGACAATACGGGTGATTTTCGAAAGAAATACAGCCGCCGCCTGAATATCGTAACAGAGCAGGGAGAAAAACCTCATCTGGTACAGCTGACGGTCTATCCGCTGGTACCCTCGGAAAAGTACCTCTTCCTGATGGATGAATTTGACGATAACGAGTCGCTGCAGGAGTCCCTGACATCGAAGAAGATCAGGACGATCCAGAGCTCGTATCTTTTCTCCATGTATATCGACCTCGTGCTGGATACGACGAGCAGCATCAACGTCGCGGAGATGTCCGACAACGTCGTGAACTATAACCTCAAGTATTCCGACTGGCGCATGATGATCGTGAACATGTTCCTTCCGGAGGATCAGGAACAGTTCCTCCGAAGAACGGATCCGGAGTATCTGAAGAAGAACTTCCCGCAGGGACGTACCGCATCCTTTGACTGTATGATGCGTAACCTCGAGGGCAAATACATCTGGGTCAAGCTGATCTTTTCCCGTGCGCAGACCAATGACGATTCGGATTACCGTTTCGTATTCATGGTGCAGGATATTCACGAGAACTCCATGGAGATGCTCTCCACGCTGAAGAAGTATGAGGAGATGGCGATCACCGATCCGCTGACAGGTGTGTATAACCACGGCGAGATCGAGTCCCAGCTGCACAATGCTCTGGCGATGCGTGTAAAGAATGACGAGCCGGTATCGATCATGATGATCGACCTCGATCTCTTTAAGAAAGTCAACGATAACTACGGACATGCGGTCGGTGATACGACACTCAAGCACCTCGCGAAGATCATGACAGATATCTCTCTCGAAGAGAAGTGCTCGGTCGGCCGCTGGGGCGGTGAGGAATTCGTTATCGTCTGCTACGGAAGAAGCGGCGAACAGGCTTCCGCTATCGCAGAGAAACTCAGACATTCCGTCGATATTTACGAGTTCCCGGAGATCATGCACATCACCTGCTCGATCGGTGTCACCGAGATCACCGGTGAGGATGACTTCGAGGAGGCATTCAACCGCCTTGACCGCGCGATGTACACATCCAAGCATAACGGAAGAAATATGGTCACGAAGCTGTAAGTTCTGATATAACTGGTTAAGAAAGCTCCCGCGCCGCATCCGGCGTGGGAGTTTTTTTGCGGTGGAAAAAGCACTGCCCCTGCCGCGCAGAAAAGTCATCGGCCCCGCCACGTGGCTAGTGCTTTTCTATCGGAATACAGTATAAATAGTTCTATTCTAATTGTATTGGCAGTGTATTTCCTTCTTTAGCGTTTTCCTCTACAATAAAGACAGTTGAAGCAATACTGACGGTAGAGGAGATGAAGTCATGAAGAATAATCTTGCATCCAATATCAGATCTCTCAGAAAGGAAAAAGGACTGACGCAGGAGCAGCTCGCGGAAGTCTTCCGTGTCACGATCGGCGCGGTCCATAAGTGGGAGGCGGGGCTCTCTGTTCCGGATATTTCGCTTCTGATGGAGATGGCTGATTTCTTCGACGTCTCGCTGGACGTGCTGGTCGGCTTTACCGTCCGCGACAACAGAAACGGTGCACTTGCCGAGAGGCTCCGGAAGATGACGGACACACAGGATCCGCATGGCCCGGAGGAGGCGGAAAAAGCACTGAAGAAGTACCCGAATTCCTTTCGGATCGTGTATGAATGTGCATATCTTTTCCGCGCGTTCGGCCTGATGTTCAAGATCAATAAAGAGTACTGCCTCCGCGCTATCGAACTCTATGAGAAAGCGATCTCCCTTATCTCCCAGAGCAGCGACCCGAACATCGACGCGACCACGCTCTATGGCGACCTCGCAACCATCTATATGGCGATGGGAGACTACGATAAGAGCCTGGAGATCTATAAGGCTCATAACGGCGGCTATATCTTCAACGCAAGGATCGGCCATCTCCTCGTTTCGAAGAAGGAATATAAAGAAGCGGAAAGCTTCCTGTCGTATGCGCTCGTAAACCAGATCGGCAACATGGTGAATCTTATTTCTTCAAAAGCACTATGCTACGCGGGGAAGGGTGATTTTGAAAAGGCGAAGGAGATCCTGGACGCGGGAATCAAATTCAATGCTCTTTTCAAGAAAAAAGGTGTGCTTTGCTTCCTCGACCGCATCGACTGCCTCTATCTCACCGGCATTGCCTATGCGGAGCTGATGCTGAAGAATAAAGATGGTGCGAAAGATCATCTGAAGAAAGCGAAGAAGAAAGCGGAGGAATTCGATGCGGCTCCGGATTTCGATGCGCGGAGAGAACGCTTCGTCGAGATCGACGAACCGTGCCTGGCCTTCGATACGACGGGCGAGACCTGCATCGAAGGGATCGAGTCCACGATCAAACTCGTAGAATCAAAAGAACTGCTCAAGCTCTGGAAATCTATAAATACATAAGTTCTAAATCCGGAAATAGATGAACTCCGAAAATCCATAACTAAATGAGGTGAAAAAAATGAATAACCGCTCCATTCGTGCGGAACTGGTCTCCCGGTTCTACAGGAAAAATCACTGCGCCCTTTTTACGGCAATTACTGCATCGGTCTTAAACGGCATCACGGGTCTTGTCGTCTCGTGGATCATCAAAGAACTGATCGATATCCTCTCCGGACAGAGTGCATACACCCTGACAGAGATGTCCCTCATCTGCCTTTCATTCCTGGGATTTGCTGTCGTGACCACAGTACTGAATTACCTGGCTGAGCCGGCCTTCATCCGCCGCGCGATGACACAGTATAAGAACCGGGCATTTCAGTTCCTTTCCATGAAGAATATCTCTTCTTTCCGCAAAGAAGACACCGCTTCGTATCTTTCGGCACTGACGAATGACGCGACCACGATCGAGACGAACTACGTGTCTTCGATCCTTCCGATCGTAACAAAAGTGGTCTCTTTTTTCGGATCCCTTATCCTGATGTTTATCTATTCGCCGGAACTCACGCTGTTCTCGATCCTGATCATCATTCTGCCGATGCTGGTGTCGGTGATCATGGGAAAGAAACTGGCGAAGATCCAGAAGGAAGTGTCCGACAGAAATAC
>ONFC01000217.1 GCA_900317035.1 uncultured Eubacteriales bacterium | reverse complement strand
ATTGATCGTGAGATTCTCGTCGATCGGGAAGTGTGTCAGGATATTGCGGAACGGGATCCCACAGCAGGATTCCGCCGTGACGAAGAGCCCGACCGAAGCCATCAGGGAAACAAGTCCGAGGCCCTGTTCGAGGATCGTCTTTCCGCCTCTGTTCGGGCCTGTCAGGATGAAGATCCTTTCTTCTTCCGAGAAGGAGAAATCATTCTTGACGACGTTTTTCTCGCGGAGCATTGCCAGCCGGATATTATAAAATCCCTTCACTTCCCACTTCTTATCTTCCGTCTTCTCGATCGCCGGAGTGCTGACTCCGTATCCTCTTTCCTGCAGTTTCTCCGCATAACGCGAGCAGCAGGTATAGAACACCATCCCCTCATAAAGATCGGTGATTCCCTTCATGTCCAGATCGCGGTACTGGGCGATGACCTTTCTTACCGAGGCGAAATGGCGCTTCATGTGCTTCTCGATCATCGGCATCATCGCGACCAGAAGAGGATCTTTATACTTGCTGGAGACATTGTTTACGTGGGACATACCGATCGCCTGCGCGCCCTGCCCGGCCTTCGTCAGGATACCGATACTGGAGGCAACATTGACGAAGCTGTATTTTGAGCGGGTCGGCACCGGCATAAACTCAACGGCTGCGACATTCTCGATGTCCAGATCCGGCGTGAAATTGACGCCGATGATCGCCGATCGGACGGTCGTCAGATCCTCCATCATCTTCTTCACGTCTTCATTCAGTTCGCTGAATTTCTCCGTCGCGATGACATCATCCATCTCTTTTTTCAGCGCCAGAAGGCCGCGGGAGCGGATCTCGTATTTTCCGAGAAGGTCCGAGAGAAACCGCACGGTATCTGAGTACAGAGAGATCGACCGCAGTTCCTGAAGGATCGTATAGAGTGCATTGTCCTTGAGATTGGTCGCCCGGTTCGCACCGGAAAACTCCTTCATGGAGCGGATCATGGAGACCGCCTCATAGAGGCCCTCGCGAAGCTCGGGATTTCCGATCAGATCACGGAAGATCTCCTGTCGGTACCGCATATCCTCGGGATCTGCGAGAACTCTGCTCATGATCGTCGTCAGCACCGTTCTCTCCTCGACCATCACCGACATCCACGAGGTGATCTCCTCAAGCGCGAGATCCTTCACCGTCTCCTTCGGCAGTTCCAAAAACTCTTTCTTCGAACCTTCTGCAAATAGAATATCCATCGTCATTCTCCTGAAACGTCGCATGTAAAAGTGCTTTTCAATATGCGAAAAGCACTTTCCCTTCATCAATACTATATTTCTATCGCTGTTTCAGTTATATAATAATGTTAAGATTTATATCACTTTCCAAAGGAGCGCCACCCATGTCCGAGACTCTCATCCCCCAGAGCGAGATCACACGTCTTCTTCATGAAAACAGCGAGAATAGTTTCCGCCACACTACATACCGTGAGGAAAACAGGAGATACCATCTTCTGATGCAGGGCGATATGGCAGCGGTCGATGAGGCCGTCCGCATCAGCGACCCGAAGCTCCAGGGCAAGCTTTCTTCCGACCCGGTCCGGAACATGCGGTATCTTTTCATCATCGGCACCGGACTGGCGACGCGCTACGCGATCGAGGCGGGCGTTCCGCAGGAGCGCGTCTATACACTCAGCGACCTTTATATCCAAAAAGCAGATGTTCTTACCACGGAAAAAGCACTGCGGGAGCTGGTCCGTGAATTCTGGACGAAGCTCGTCGAGCTCGTGCAGCTTACCAAAAGCGACAAGATCTACTCCAAGCCGATCCTTACCTGTCTGAATTATATCGATTCGCATTTTTCCAGCAGGATCACACTTCGCGATCTTGGCGTCCAGACAGGCCTGCACCCGAATTACCTCGCATCCCTTTTTAAAGCAGAACTCGGAGAATCGTTCAGTGCATATCTCCTCAGAAGACGGATAGAGACGGCGCAGGCGCTTCTTACCCGCACCGAGTACACCTACTCTCAGATCGCGTATTCACTCGCGTTCTGCTCGCAGAGTCATTTCATCAAGGTATTCCGGGATAAGACCGGCTATACACCGAGACAGTTTCGCATGCAGCACTCAGATACGGCTTTTTCCGCCTTTTCCGGCTGATCAGATCATCCCGGAAAGCGCGACACGGTCCGTCTTTCCGTTAGAGGTCAGCGGGATGCGGTCGAGTTTCTTCGTGACATTCGGCACCATATAACGCGGGAGGGAATCCTTCAGGATGACCTTCATGTCGGCCTCTTCCTTGTTTCCGCTATAAAAGAGCACGATCTTGCCTTTTGCCTTGTCATACACACAAGCCGCGCCGGTGATGCCCTCGATCATCTGCGCATTGACCTCTATCTCACCAAGTTCGATACGGTGGCCCATGTGCTTGATCTGGAAGTCTTTTCTCGAGACGAACATCAGCTCGCCGCGCTCGTTATA
>ONFC01000218.1 GCA_900317035.1 uncultured Eubacteriales bacterium | reverse complement strand
AGTTCTTAAAGGACGATAAGATGATAAGGATATCCACATCCAACGTGCCCTACAAGCATCACAGCGACCTGGATGAGGTGGGCAGGATCCTGGGATCGTTCATAGATAAGGAAAAAGAACTTCGCCGGAAACTGGATGAGTCAAAGGCGAAAAGCGATAAGATCCAGGATGGGTATATCGCAGAGATCCAGGAAGCGATGAATCTTGAGAAGACCATGTTCGGTGAGGTGGAAAGATGAGCCTGATCCGAAGTCATGATTGTCCGAAATGTGGTGCCGCGCTTCTTTACGATGATGAGAAGCAGATCTATATCTGCCCGTATTGTGATAAGTCTTATCAGTTCGACTACTTTAACGAGGATAAGCTTCTTTCTTTCGCATTCGAGAGAATACACGAGAAGGATTTCGGCACAGCGCGAGAAGCCCTGGAATTCTTAAGTAAGAAGTCCTCTCCCGGCTTCCCTGCTCTATGCGGTCTCTGGCTCGCCAGATCTGAGATCTCTTCCGTCGATAGTCTTTCCATCGATTCACACCATCTCACGCAGAGAGGCGATGACCTCAAGCCCTATCTCGAGCAGACGAAGGGTTCTGAGAAAGCGTATTTCCAGCACATTAAAGAAGCGGACGCTCTGTATGAAGAATATCAGGACACCAGAAAACAAATTCTGGCACTCAAATCGAAGGAAGCAGTTCTGGAGGATAAGGTGATGCGCATTAAAACGCGGATCGAAGCACGTAAGAAGTGGGTATGGTATGCTTTAAAGTGGATCGATAGCAGCGACCTTACATTAAAGCTTTTCTTGTATATATTCGTATTTATGCTAACCGGCCTTTCTATCTTAGGCATTTATCTCTATACGACCTTCGGTGCTACTGAGTTCTACTTCTTATACGGCAGTTTTTTTGCAGTGTTCTTATTAACATATTTTCTGCAAAAGACCGTCAAAATCCGAAAGCTCAATGAAGCTCTCTTCCCGGTCATAGAAGAAATAAATGAACTAAGAAAGAAGAAAAACGAACTCCTCGATCACGAACACGAAGTCAGCCGCGCCTACTACGACAAACTCCAGAGCGCTAAGCAGCTGGAATGGAGATCGTGACAGTAACCGGTCCCTCGCCGAAGATCTCCAGCAATTCTTCCTCTGTTACGGAATTGATCGTGGCAACGGTCACACATTTGCACTCATTTTCCCGCGTAACGATACGAAGCACGTCATTTCCCGTAGATGTCATGCACATGACAATACTTCCGGGGTTACACATGACATTTACAAGAGGACCGTTTCTTTTCAGATCCTTGACATATCCTTCTTTTCCGAAATCCCAATCATCCATCTCGACGGTGATGGATTTCTGTTCACTCAGCATCTGCGCAAGCGGATAGGTGTTATACGTCGCAGGATCCCATTGCGCGTGAAGTTCTCTGCCGTTCACTTCGATGATCAGATCCGTCACATCCCAGTTGCGGTTATTCTTCATGGCGACGAGAACACCGTTATTGGAAACATAGCACACGATCGGGCCTTTATCCGCATCTTCCGTTGTCGTGTATGTATATTCGTAGAAATACTTGGCATACTTAAGATCCACACCCGCTTCGAGAACCACATCATCCGGGAGCTGGTCTATTCTTCTGATCTGCGGGCAGGAAAGATTCGTGACTGTATCCAGAAGTCCTTGATATCCTCCGATCCTGTTCTGGCACGGGATGGAAAAATCCGGATCGAAATATGCGCCGACACGATCGACAATATCCATCAGGACATCCACTGCATAACAGTACCCGCCATATATATCATGTCTCTGTCCTCTTTCATCAAAATAGGTAAAATAATACATCGTGCCGTCACAGACATCTTCACTGTAGCCGGCAAATGCCTTGCCATCTCCGTATTTCAGGCAGAATTCGTAGAAACTGCGAAGAGCATCATCCGGAATCTCTGCAGTAGCTTCGACAGGATCACTCATCGAGTGTTCGGAGATCCTTTCCACCTGACCATTATAGTAAACGATATATGTACAGCCTCTGCACTCATCTTCATAGTAATCAAACGGTCCTACATTTTCACAACCGACCGCAAGCATAGGTCCGTCGATTTTCTTTAATTCATCTATACTCTTTGCCGGCACAGAAGTTACGACCGGTGGCACGGGTGTAGCTTTATCCTTGTCGGTCGGATCCGTCTTATCCGTGTCTTTCTTCGTAACAACTACATCCGACGTTTCTTTTCTTCCGACTTTACCCGAGTCGTTTTTCTTTTCGCTCTTGCACGCAGAAAAAGAGAATAATATACCGACTGTAATGGCCGCTGTCACTACTCTGTTTTTTAAATCAACACACTTCATATGAAAACCCTCCATGCAAATAAGACGATGCTTCATACGGATATGTTGCACGTTATG
>ONFC01000219.1 GCA_900317035.1 uncultured Eubacteriales bacterium | reverse complement strand
CGAGCAGATCCGTATGGAGTATAGCGAGCACTTCTCTGAAGTGTTCAAGACTATTACCACGGATAACGGATCTGAATTCGCCCGGCTCTCTGAATTGGAGGAACTGGCAGATACGCTGGTGTACTTCGCTCACCCGTACACGTCCTGTGAGAAGGGTACGAACGAGCGGCACAACGGTATCATACGGAGATTCATTCCCAAGGGAAAACGGATCGACAGCTATACCGCAGAGGAGATCTCGAATATTGAGGTCTGGTGCAACAGCCTGCCGAGGAGGACCCTTGGATACAGAACTCCGGATGAAGTTTTCGAAGCAGAGCTTGACCGGATTTATCGAGCGGCGTAGCCGGCGCAGGCCCCCCAACCTTTTTGGCTTACCCTATGGATATTCAGTTATCAATGTTCAACTTGTTATTGCAATTAAGTGACACTATCGAACAGTCTCTCGGCAGACTTATGTATCTTGCGACAAGAGAGTATAAACCTAATGTGTGGGAGGCGGTCCTCCATCACGAAGAAGGAATGGATCTGATCCCCTCGAATCTGGATCTCTCGTCGATGGAAAGCCATCTTGTCAACGCGATGAGCCGCGAGAAGATCCTGGATAACATCCTGAAAGATGTGAAGCCTAATTATGATTATGTACTGATCGACTGCATGCCGTCACTCGGGATGCTTACTGTGAACGCGCTTACGGCAGCGGATGAGGTGATCATCCCGGTGCAGGCACAGTATCTGCCTGCCAAGGGAATGACGCAGCTCATGAAGAGCATCGACATGGTGAGGACTCACACGAATGAGGAGCTGAAGATCGGCGGCATTCTGATGACGCTGGTCGACAGCAGGACGAACCTAGCGAGAGATGTGATCCATGCGATCAGAGTAAATTACGGAAGCAGGATCAGGATATTCGATACGGATATCCCAGTCGCTGTGAAAGCTGCCGAAGCCAGTAAGGCAGGAAAGAGCATTTTTGCATATGACGGAAACAGTAAGCCGGCACTGGCGTATGAGGCACTTACCAAGGAGGTGATCAGAGATGCCGAAAGAGAACGACGAAGGGATAAAGCTTCCCTCTCTCGATGAACTCTTTTCCTCGCAGAAAGAGCGAAATGACGCGAAGCTGAAGAAAATCGAGGAGATACCGCTCTCGGAGATCGATCCGTTTCCTGATCATCCATATAAGGTGAAGGATGATGAGGATATGGAGGCGCTCATTGAGAGTATCCGTGTCCAGGGGATCATCACTCCTTGTACGGTGCGGATGAAAAAGAAAGAAGGACGGTACGAACTCATATCTGGACATCGAAGGATGCGTGCCTGCGAGATCCTCGGGATCCCGACCTTAAGATGCGAAGTCATGGAGCTTACCAAGGAAGAGGCGACGATTCTGATGGTCGAATCGAACTTCCAGCGGACGCAAATATTACCGTCCGAAAAAGCGTTTGCTTACAAGATGAGAATGCAAGCCATGAGACAGCACATTCTGAGGCTTAGGCAGCGAGGGATGCCTGTTGCGGATGCATATGCCGGAATGAAATCGAAAGAGATTCTAGAGGCAGCACAAGAAGTGCGCCCAGTGGGCGCACGAGATAATCGGACAGATGAGCAATTGGCTAAAACGGTTGACGATAGTGCCAGACAAATCCAACGATATATCCGTCTCACGGAGCTCATCCCTGAGCTCCTTGATATGGTCGACGAGGGGAAGATCGCGTTCAGACCTGCAGTTGAGCTCTCTTACCTTGAGCAGTGGCAGCACACGGTACTTGAGTGTATCGAGATGGAGCAGTGTACACCGTCTCTTTCTCAGGCGATGCGGATGAAGAAGATGTTCCAGGAAGGAACGCTGACCAAAGAGGCGATCCACGGAATCATGCTTGAGGAGAAGGCGAACCAGAAAGAGCGAATCAGTTTTAGAGCGGATCGGTTTGCGCCTCTTTTCCCGAAGAACCTTCCGGCATACAGACGTGAGGACTATGTCGTCGCGGCTTTGGAACATTACGGAAAGTATCTGGCGAGGAAAGATCGGGATCAGGAAAGATAGTCCGCAAACTTCTTCTTTCATCCCTCCCCTGTAACCCCTCCTAGAGAATATCTATCACTTACTACCCGAAGAAGAAAAGATAAGGCAAGAAAGAAAGCTTGAGTTTTAAGTAAGGCTCGGGCTTTTTTGTTTTGCCGGAAAGGAAAAGAAAATGACACATGCAACCAAGAAACAAAGGATCCTGACGATGGGTCTTGTGTTCGTCATGGTCCTAAGCGTCATGTTCCCGGCTATGACAGAAACGGCACATACTTTTTCCGGAAAGAAAGGCAGCACCTATGAGGTCGTGGACGGCGGACAGATCTGGTACGGGACCGGCGCAGGCG
>ONFC01000220.1 GCA_900317035.1 uncultured Eubacteriales bacterium | reverse complement strand
GGGCGGTCACCTCTGAGCTCGCTTCTGCGCTGAGCGGAAAGTGCGGGGCGTTCGAGGTCCTCGAGCTGTCGGAAAAGAAGATATCCCACTGCATCGGCTGCAATTACTGCTGGCTGAAGACTCCGGGCGTCTGCTCGATCAAAGATGATTACGAGGAGATCCTGAAAAAGATGCTCCACGCCGACCAGTTGTGGGTCATCTCCGACACGGCCCTCGGGTTTCTCGACCACAAGGGCAAGAATATCTTCGACCGCATCATCCCGCTGGCGACGATGCACCTGAAGTTTAAAGGGAAGCAGATGCGCCATGTCATGCGCTACAAGAAGAGAACGGACATCGGCCTGATCATCACCGGGGACGCGGACCGCGCGTATCTCGAGCGCTGGAATAAGAGAGCGTCGCTGAACTTCGACAGCCGTTCGCTGGGCGTGTTCGGCAAAGACGAATTAAAGGAGGCGGTCACATGCATGCACTGATCATTAACGGAAGCCCGAGAGTAAAGAAATACAGCAACACAGATAAGATCCTCGAGAAGATCACGTCCGGCATGAAGGCGAGCGGCGCCACGTTCGAGCAGTACGAAGTTTCCGACCGCGCGCAGTGGAAGAAGATCCGCGAGCGTTTCTTCCTTTCGGACCACATCCTCATCGCGCTCCCGCTCTTTGTCGAGAATATCCCCGGCCTGCTCCTGGAATTCCTCGAGACTCTTCCGCTCGAAAAGCACTCGTCCCGGCCGCTTCTGTCTTTCCTTCTGCAGAGTGGTTTTGCGGAAGGGTGCCAGCTCCGGTGCGGTGAGGAGTACCTCAAGATGCTGGCGCAAAGGCTCGGCTGCGAGTATGGCGGCACTCTTGTAAAAGGAGACAATTTTAGTATAAGATTATTCGAAGGGGAACAGCGCGAGAAGATCGTGTCCAAGTATGAGGAAATGGGAAGGATCTACGGCCGTGACGGTGCTTTTACCGATGAAGCGTGCCGGGCTTTCACAGGACCGGAGGAATTCCCTCTTCCGGTACGCATCCTGGTCGGACTGATGTTCAAGACGCTGGCGAAAAAGTCTTTTAAAGATACGGCGAAGAAGTGGGGCTGCACGCGGCCGCTGAATGACCGGCCGTACGCGAAGTGAGCCGCACGCGCGGATGTTAAGTGAGGGCTGAGGGGCTGGCCGCCGGGCTGTCACTTAGCTGGAGGAGCGAATAGCTGCCCGCGCGCCTGCTGAAAGGATGAAATGGGACGTAAAGCGAAGATCAGTAAGGAAATGGTGCTTCAGGCGGCTTTCGAGCTGCTGGACGAGTCGGGGACCGGCGCCGTGGCGATCAAAAACATCGCCGCGAAACTCGGATGCTCGACGCAGCCTGTGTCCTGGATCTTCGGCAGCATGACCGAGCTGAAAAAGGAACTCTTCACGTATTCCGCAGGGAAGATGTGGGACAGCCTTGCCGGCGAGATGGAGGGAAAAGACGCGCTCGATGCTTTTTTCATCAGCGGCGTGCACTATATCTCCATCGCCTGCGATCACCCGAATGTTTTCCGGTTTCTGAATATCGACGATCCGGTGCAGTCGATCGGTGAGGATATGCTCGGCGCGCAGAGTATTTTTGCCCAGCAGATGAATGCGCAGGCGGCGGCAGCGCTGGTCGCGCAGTTTAAGGAAGTCCCGAAGAAAAAGATCGGTAAGGCGGTGCAGGATACGGTCATCTATACGCATGGCCTCGCGGTCATGATGATGTGGGATAACTACCGCCTGCCGAAGAAAGAGGCGTGCCACATGATCTTCGATATGGGCATGAAAATGCTCAGCGACATCGGCGTCGATGTGTCGGGCCGCAAGTGGAGTAAGAAATACGCTGAGATGTAGCGATAAAATGCGCGGGAAACGCTGAATAGTACCGTAAAAGTGCTTTTGGAGAGGAAAAAATGGCGACGATAACTGCATTTGGAGATTCAGTCCTTAAGGGTGTCATCTACGAAGACGACCACTTTAAAGTGGCCGATACCTCGCTGCAGAAGATTTGTGAGGAATCGCTCGGGATCGTCGTCGAGAATAAGGCGCGTTTCGGAAGTACCATCACCCGGGGCGCGAGCGTTTTTGAGAAAAATCTGGATACGATCCGCAATTCTTCCGGCGAATATGTCGTGCTGGAATTTGGCGGCAACGACTGTGATTTTAACTGGAAAGAAGTATCGGCAGATCCGGAAAAAGAACATTTCCCGATGAGCCGGATCGAGGACTTCGTCGAGACATATACGAACATTATCCGGGAGATCAAGTCCCTCGGAAAGATCCCGGTGCTCCTATCGCTTCCGCCGATCGATTC
>ONFC01000221.1 GCA_900317035.1 uncultured Eubacteriales bacterium | reverse complement strand
CCAGGATGAGCGGTCGCAGCATAAGAATAAAGCGAAAGCGATGGCCGTTCTTCAGAGCCGGCTCCTTGAGATGGAGGAGCAGAAGCAGACCGGTGCGATTGCTGCGGAGAGACGATCCCAGGTCGGAACAGGTGACCGTTCCGAGAAGATCAGGACCTATAACTACCACCAGGGAAGAGTGACCGATCACAGGATCGGACTGACGCTATACCGGCTCGAGGAGATCCTGGGCGGAGACCTCGAAGAGATCGTCCGGCAGTTGACATTGGCGGACCGCGCGAATAAACTAGGCACCGCTTCCGATGTCGAAGAGGATGAATAGTACGAACCGGAAATAAAACCGTAAAACATAAAAGAATAACTAACCTTGAAACACTAACCGAAAGAAGATGACCAAAAATGAATTTTGAAACCATATGCGTTTCACCCGAAGATGAACTGAATTTCTCTGCTGCAGTACGCGCTCTCCAGGAGGGCGAAGTTGTCGGTATGCCGACTGAGACGGTATATGGTCTTGGTGCAAATGCCCTTGATCCGGAGGCGGTAAAGAAGATCTACGAAGCGAAGGGACGTCCGTCGGATAACCCCCTGATCGTTCATGTCGCAAGCTTTGAGATGATCGATCCGCTGGTCAGTGAGATCACGCCTGTCGCAAAGATCCTGATGGAAGCATTTATGCCGGGTCCGATCACGATCATTATGAAAAAGTCCCATCTCATTCCGGACATCGTCAGTGCCGGACTGGATACTGTGGGCATCCGTTTCCCGGTCCATCCGGTGGCCCAGAAACTGATCGATATGTGCGGTCTTCCGATCGCGGCACCATCCGCAAATCTTTCCGGAAGTCCTTCTCCGACGAAGGCAGAGCATGTCATGAAAGATATGCACGGCCGCATCCCGTATATCGTGGATGGCGGGGAGTGTCAGGTCGGCCTGGAGTCTACTGTCGTCGATGCGACAGGTGACTGGCCGGTCGTTCTTCGTCCGGGTGCAATCACGATCGAAGACATGGAGCAGGTACTTGAATCCGCAGGGATGAGAAACCCGAAAAAAGATCTGCCGCAGGATATATCTGATATAGAAGGAGAAACAGCAGCGATCCTCGAAGGTGCTGCCGCCGGCGCAGATCCTCTGAATACTCCTATATCTCAGGCCTTTACAGTTGCTGAAGATGAGACCCCGCGTGCCCCGGGTATGAAGTACCGCCACTATGCACCGTCGTGTCCGGTCAAAATAATTGGTGATAAAACCGGAGACGATTTCGACAATTATTATGTATACTATAAGCAGGAGATCATGGAGGCACTTCTTGCGGAGAATACTCCGGTCGGTCTTTTTGTTGGCGAAGAGATCGCAGAAAACCTCAAGATCCTGTTTGCAAATAAGAATGAAGAGATCATCTACTACATCTACGGTGATTCGGAAGACGTGGAAGCGGCTTCCCACCATCTCTTCGACGGTCTTCGTACCCTGGACGAGATCCATGTGAAGATGATCATAGCACCGGCATTTCCGGAGAAAGGACTGGGTATTGCGTATATGAACCGCCTTTTCAAAGCTGCATCCGAAAGTGACGCCCCTGTGGCACAGAAATCCAAAAGAAAGATCATGTTCGTCTGCTCCGGCAACACCTGCCGAAGCCCGATGGCGGAAGCGATCTGCCGTTCGATCTTCCATTCGACGGGACCGCACCACATGATCGAGGACCCCGAGACTGAAGCGACCCTGGAGGTTACCTCCGCGGGAACGTTTGCCGAGCCGGGCGTGGAATTTACCAAGTATACCGTCGATCTGGCGGGCTATGAATATGAAGAAGACCTGTCCGGCAGAACCAGCCAGGTAGTGACGGACGAGCTTATCTCTGATCAGGACCTGGTCCTCTGCATGACAGCCGACCACTCCAAGTACCTGCGCTTTAAATATCCGGACATGGGTGACCGTATCTTCTCCCTGCAGGAGATCATCGACCACTTCACGATCCCGAATCTCAGCGGCGAAGTGACCGACCCGTATGGATTTGAGTATCTGGTCTATATGGATACGGCGAAGCAGCTCGACACCATTATCCGCGAGATCCTTCCGGAGATCCTGAAGAGCTGGGGCATGGACTAAAGGGGATGTACCTATGAACGGACTTTTTAAACCGGATTCCGAAAACCAGGAAACTGTAGCGAATAAGCCGAACCGGAAGTTGATGTTCGTCTGCTCCGGAAATACCTGTAGAAGCCCGATGGCAGAATCGATCTTCCGTCATCTCGTAAA
>ONFC01000223.1 GCA_900317035.1 uncultured Eubacteriales bacterium | reverse complement strand
CGTGTCGCCAATGCGCTTGCTGTACTCGATGTCATCATGTCACTGGGAGAACTCGCGGAAAGAAATAATTACTGCCGTCCGAAGGTCGATGATACCACGGCTCTGGTCATCGAAGATGGCCGTCATCCGGTCGTGGAAAAGATGCTGAAAGAAGGAGAATTCGTACCGAACGGCATTACGATGGACGAGTCTGATCATCGGATCATGATCCTTACCGGCCCGAATATGGCAGGTAAATCCACATATATGCGTCAGACGGCGCTTATCGTTCTGCTTGCGCAGATCGGAAGCTTCGTTCCGGCATCTTTTGCCCATATCGGTATCGTTGACCGAATCTTTACCAGGATCGGCGCGTCAGATGATATATCTCTTGGCCAGTCCACATTCATGGTAGAAATGAACGAGGTATCCGGTATCTTACGTAACGGTACTTATAGAAGCCTGTTGCTTCTTGATGAGGTCGGACGCGGTACCAGCACATATGATGGACTTGCTATCGCCTGGGCGATTATCGAGTTCATTGCTAATCGTTCCATTATGTTTGCCAGAACTATATTTGCGACTCACTATCATGAGCTGAACCAACTCGAGAAGACACTTCCCGGAGTCTATAATGCTCATGTCGAAGTAGAAGAGAAGAATAAAGAAGTAAGCTTTCTTCATAAGATCTCGATGGGGGGAACTTCCGATAGTTATGGTATCGAGGTTGCCCGTCTGGCCGGTGTTCCGAGCGAAGTCGTGGAGCGTGCCAATGTGATCCTTTCCGAACTGGATAAGAAGAAAATGCAGATCAATTATTCTTCCGGTGACGGGCAGGAAGGATTTGAAGGACCAATCTCCGGCCAGATTCCTATCTTTGCACCGAGCCAGAAGGTTTCCGATTCGAATTCATTACGTTCCGAACTGGTAAACCTTGATATTTCCAGAATTACGCCTTTGGAGGCGATGAACATATTGTATTCATTGATTGAGAAAGCCAAAGGAGACGATTAGTTATGTCAAGGATTCAGATACTTGATGCAGCGACATCAAATGCTATTGCGGCCGGTGAAGTTATCGAACGGCCGATGTCTATTGTAAAAGAACTGATGGAGAATTCCATCGATGCAGGTGCCACACAGATCACCGTTGAGATCGCAGATGGCGGGATCACCCTGATACGTGTGCGTGATAACGGTTGTGGAATGGATGAAGAAGATGCGCAGAAAGCATTCATCTGCCATGCGACCAGTAAGCTCCGTTCTCTGGATGAATTGTTTTCACTCCATTCCATGGGATTTAGAGGTGAGGCACTTGCCAGCATAGCTGCTGCGGCCAGAGTCACATTATCTACGAAAGAACCTCTTGCTGAAAAAGGTACTTGTGTCCGTTATGAGGGAGGTAAGTTTATCTCCTGTGAGCCGATTGGTATGCCTTCCGGAACGACGGTGGAAGTAAGAGATCTCTTCTATAATCTTCCGGCACGCTTTAAATTCCTGAAAAAAGATCAGACAGAGGCCAATTATATTCAGGTTCTGATCGAGCGTTTTATTCTCTGCCATACCGATGTTTCGTTTAAGTTCATCAAAAACGGGAAGACGGTATTGCAGAGCCCTGGAAACTGCGATCCGAGTTCTGCACTTTACAGCGTATATGGAAAAGAGATCTGCAGTGCCTGCCGTCCGATCAACAGTACAATCGACGGTATTACGGTAAAAGGATTCGTCGGCCTTCCGAAGATCGCCCGTGCATCACGTTCGGAGCAGATCATTTTCGTAAATCAGCGTCTGATAAGAAGCAAAACGATCACATCAGCGATCGATTCGGCATATACGAATATGCTTATGAAGGGGAAATATGCATTTGTGATCCTGGATATCCTGATTCCATCCTCGGATCTGGATGTAAATGTGCATCCGCAGAAGGCGGAAGTCCGCTTTTCCAATGAGTCCATGATCTATCGTGCTGTTTACCATGCGATCGTAAACACACTATCTGCGGAGACGATGAGTGTGGAATTCGAGTTCAATAAAGGAGACAATCAGAAAGAGACGAATAATGCAGCCCCGCTTCAGGCGCCTGTTCCGACAGCTGCTAAATCTGAAATTACAGTTGCTGCTGAACAAAAACCGGAGGTTTCAGATCGTCCTTCGCCGGCTGTTTCAGTGCCGGAAAGTACGCCTGTTTCCAAGCCTTCCGTCGATTATTCGAAGAATATCGGATACTC
>ONFC01000224.1 GCA_900317035.1 uncultured Eubacteriales bacterium | reverse complement strand
ATTCTTTTCTCCGGACGCAATTTTCTCCAGCTCGCGATAATCGATCTTTCCGAGCTTGGTTAGAGGGAACTCATCTCTGAATTCATACTCCACCGGTCTCGCATAAGGGATAAGCTCGGTCTCGCACGTCTTTTCAAGTTCCTCTTTAATTTTCTTCTTCGTATTCTCGTCCGCCGACTTATCTTTCAGAAGGAGATACGCCTTTACCACGTGCATACGGTACGGGTGCGGGATCGCGACCGCACAGGCGGACTCAAGCGCCTCGTTAGAAAGAAGGACCTTCTCGATCTGTGTCGGGAAAACCGGCACGCCGGATACTTTGATGATCCTCTTGAGACGCTGCTCAAAGTAGAAGAATCCGTCATCATCACGGTAGCCGAAGTCACCGGTGTGTACCCATCTTCTTCCGTCTTCATGGACGTGGATCGCGAGGTCCGTCGCCTCAGGATCATTCAGATATCCCAGCATGACCGTCGGTCCGGCGACGCATATCTCGCCTTTTTCTCCGTTCGGTACTTCTTCATTTGTTCCCGTCCTGACGATCTTCATATCGATGGTCGGCAGCGGAAGTCCGACAGATCCTGCTCTGCAATTCTTTTCCGGGTTAACGGCGCAGACGGTGACCGTCTCGGTCAGTCCGTATCCCTCACGAAGGGAGATATGGCTGCCTCTTTCGGCAACGAATGCCTCGAAGCGGTTTTTCAGGTCCATCGGAAGGCCATCACCGCCGACAAAGCACGCGATCAGGAAGTCCAGCTTCATGTGGCTGATCTTTTTACTCTTCATCATGCCCTCATACAGCGTCGGCACGGCAGCGATCAGCTGCGGCTTCTCCTTACTGATGACCTTACCGAGTTCTTCCGGCTTAAAGACTGGCACCAGAAGAATATTGATCCCGTTCATTAACATGGAGTGCATGCACATGCAAAGTCCGAAACCATGAAACAGCGGAAGGATCGCCACCATCGTCAGTTCCGGGAATTTGTCCGTCTCCCGGAAAGGATCCGGAACCCCGACGATCTGCGGGCTCCATGCGCCCAGGTTATTCATATTGGCGGAAGACAGCTGGATGATCTTCGGGGATCCCGTAGTTCCGCCGCTGTGAAGATACACAGCCGGTGCATCCGGCTCGAACGGGCGGACATAGATCTTTTTTTCCTTCTCGGTCTTATCCGAGAAAGGATCGTCCCAGTCATAATCATCTTCAAATTTACCCTGGAAAAGCAGTTCTCCATGGCGGATCAGTTTGGAAAAATATATATAAAAAGAATCCTTCTTAATCTTCGGGATCTTACGTCCCTTGGTCATGCGGAAGCCCAGTGATTTTGGCGCGGAAAGATAATCACTGATCTGACATGCGATAACAAGACCGGGATTCATCTCTTCGAGCATCTCCGTACACTTCGGAAGGAATGCATCGAGGATCAGCAGGCACTCACTGCCTGTAAGTTTCATACTGGTGCGCAGCTCCGCCGCCGGGGTCTTCGGGTGGACCATGTTGGCGATCGCACCGAGTTTATTGATCGCATAGACCGAGATCACTGCCTGGGGAATATTCGGAAGACAGACCGTTACGACCGTTCCTGTACCGACATTACAGTCTTTCAGTCCTTCGGCAAAACAGTCCACTTCATAAAGAAGCTCCGAGAACGTGATGTGTGTCCCTTGAAAAGTGACTGCACTTCTTTTCGGGAAAAGCTTCGCTGCGCGGATCAGCATCTCATACATCGTACCTTCCGGCAGATCGATGTCGCCGGTCATTCTCTCATCATAAAAATTCTTCCAGGAGCGGTCCATGGTTTATTACCTTCTTCATATCAAACAATCTTTTGTATTTTACTCAATTTTACTTAAAAAAGAAATAGTCAGGTGGTATGATTATGTGTATCAGGCTCGCGCCGGAAAGCTGTTCCGGCGCGGCTTCATGACCCTCTGACAAAGGAGAACGTATGGCTAAGAAAAAAGCGCAATTCGTCTGCCGCAACTGCGGTTACGAGACATCCGGCTGGATGGGGAAGTGCCCATCGTGCCAGGAATATAACACTTTTGATGAGGTCGTCGAGGTGAAATCCGTTCCCTCGGACGCCAAGCCCGCCCTTCGCGCCGGCTGGATCGCCGAGCGCGG
>ONFC01000226.1 GCA_900317035.1 uncultured Eubacteriales bacterium | reverse complement strand
AGGAAACGACATCTGGAAGCAGATGACTTTCTACCGCGATATGTGTAAGAAGTATGGTGTCCGGCTGTATCTTACCGAGTGCGAAGAGCTTCCCGGAGAGCTCGTTTATGAAGATGCTTTTCAGATCGGCATCAAGAATACTAGGCCGGATCTTACGGTCGTGACGCAGGTGCTGAAGTAAACGGAACCACATCAGATTATTGATATAATTTAACCAGAAAAACATATACATTTGGAGGCGTCAATGGATAGGATACGCGCTGTTTTTACTGACCTTGATGGAACAGTTCTCCGGAACGAAGTTCTCCGGAACGATAAAACGATCTCCGACAGAACCATGAATGCGATCCGTGCATTCCGGGAAAAAGGCGGGATCTGGGCGGTCGCTTCTGCCCGGCCGGAGCGGGCGATCTCTGCGATGTATAAAGAGTTCACCGAGGCCGACGCACTGATCACCTTAAACGGTGCGAGGATCAAGTTCGGAGATACCGTTATCAGTAACGGTTTTTCTTCTGATTATGCGGCAAAAGCACTGTCCGCTGTTCTTTCCCATGATGACCTGATCGTAGTGCTGGAAACAAGCAAAGGCATCTTCGGAAATATCGAGATCCCTGAGTGGGATACACCGAAGGTACCAGACCTTCTCTCTCTTTTGAAAGAAGTCGATCTGTATAAGATCCTGATCGCAGGAAAAGAGCATAAACTTTCTTCCGTGACGATCCCGACGGAGCCCCTTTGTCCGTCAGATGAGATACCGGATAGGATCCGCAAGATTCTCTCTGAAAATGGCCTTTCGGAAGATGCATATTTCACCGTGGCCGAAGGGTGGCTGTTTCAGATCATGAGCACCTCAGCTACCAAGTGGAATGGCGTGAAGAAGCTTCTGGAAAGAGAGAATATTCCAGTGTCAGAAGCGGTCTATTTCGGAGACGATCACGATGATGTGGAGAGCATAAGAAATATCGGATATGGCGTGGCGATGGGCAATGCCATCGAGGAAGTAAAGAACGTGGCCGATACGGTCACCGCCACTAACGAAGAAGATGGTGTCGCGCAGATCCTGGAGAAGATCTAGATTCAGCTGTGCCAGAAATCCGAAAATCTGAATTCGGACATGGAAGAAATCTACGTAAGGGGAAAGGAAAATGGAAAAGGGAAAGATCATATTTTTAAACGGCGTAACCAGTTCCGGGAAGACATCTATCGTGGATGCACTTCAGTCACGAAGAGATGTGTTTTTCTATGTGGTGGCCAATGACCTTTTCCAGGAGATGGTCGGTGAGCAGTATCTGCAGGAAGATTACTGGAAGTACTTATCCGAAGTGATCATCATGATGTACCACACCGCGAAGCTATATTCCGACATGGGAAAGAACGTCCTGATCGACGGGATCCTGGTGGAGCGGGATGAAATCAAGCCCCATTATCAGCAGCTTAAGGAGATCATGAAGGACAGCCCGCTATCCATCGTGGAAGTGTACTGTCCGCTGGATATCTGTAAGCAGAGAAATATCGAGCGGGGTGACCGCTACGAGAGCCAGTCGGAGGAACAGGCGCAGCTGATGAGTCAGGATATTCAATACAGTCTCACGGTCGATACCAGCGTCCTCACTCCGGAAGAATGCGCTGAAAAGATCGTACAAGAGCTTTTCTGATACAGAAAAGAACAAGGAATCACAGAGACAGTTTTTACGAGAGAAAAAGCATATGCTTTTGGAGATATAGTTATGAAAGAGCAGAAAGAAATCATTCAGGAATACTATGACAGCATTCCGAGAAAAGAGGGAAAGAAATGAGAAAGCAACTGATCGGTTTATTCAGCGGATTTCCGGACCATCATTTTCCGGAAGAAATCGTGGCGCGATTAAAGGTCGAGCTTCCTGTCCGAAAAAGTCTGGTGTTTATCAGTGCCTGGCCGGAGGAATATGAGAGAAATGACGGCGATTCGGACGGTATGCATGCTATGTTCGAAGAAGTCGGTCTGCCGTTCGAAAAGCACTGTGTCATCGACTGCCGCACTTCTCCTTCCGAGGCGAAGCGCCTGATCGAGGAGGCTTCCTGCATCTTCCTCATGGGCGGAAATGCCACGGCGCAGATGGCGCTCATAAAAGAAAAGGACATTACGGATGCTATCAAAGACAGTGATGCTGTGCTTCTCGGTGTCAGTGCCGGTTCCATGAATCTCGGAAAGACCACCATCGATATCTGGGAAAAAATGGAACCCTACGAAGGTCTGGGCATGGCAAATATCACGATCCTTTCCCACTTCGATACAGCTGATGAGGAGCGTCATGAGAAAGTACTCGCGGCCTCGAAGATCCATCCGGTCTGCGCC
>ONFC01000228.1 GCA_900317035.1 uncultured Eubacteriales bacterium | reverse complement strand
TGGGGCATCTACGCCGGAACCGCGACCGATGAGTGCATCAGAGGCCTGATCGTCATGTACTACTGGTATAAGAAAAAGTGGTATGGCAAATCCGTCGTGGATAGAAAGGACGCACTGGATCTTGATGATGAGGCAGATGAATCTTCTGAAGGATCAGACTGCGTCATTTCCGGGAAACCCGAACTAGTGAAGCATTAATCCTTCTATAGATACATTTTCTGCTGCGTTTTATACATCCGCGAGTACAGGCCGTCCTCACGGTCGAGGAGCTCCGAGTGGGTGCCGCGCTCCACGATCTCTCCGTCATCGAAGACCAGGATCTTGTCACAGAACTTACAGGAGGCGAGACGGTGGGAGATGAAGACGGCGGTCTTACTTTCCACCATCGAGTGAAACTGCTCGTAGATGTCCTTCTCGGCGACGGGGTCAAGCGCGGCCGTCGGTTCATCGAGGATGAGGACCGGTGCATCCTTGTAGAGCGCCCTGGCCATCGCGATCTTCTGCTGCTCGCCGCCCGAAGGCTCGAAACCACGCTGGTCGTAGTAGCGGAAGACCGGCGTCGAAAGACCCATCGGAAGAGAATCCACCTTATCTTTCAGACCGACACGCTGAAGAAGCGGGATCAGATCCTCGTCACTAACGGTTTCCGGACGGTCACAGATCAGGTTCTCCTTGATCGAGAAGTTCAGAAGGCAGAAGTCCTGGAAAACGACGGAGAGGATCTTCATGTACTGCTCATAGTCATAGTCGAGGATATTCACGCCATTGATCAGGATCTCCCCGCCGGTGCACTCGTAGAGACGGCAGAGAAGCTTGATAAAAGTGCTTTTGCCGGCGCCGTTTAAGCCGACGACGGACCAGTGTTCGCCGTTTTTGATCACAGCATTAATGTTCTTCAGCGCATATTCTTTGGCACCCGGATAGCGGAAGGAGACATCGCGGAATTCGATGACGAACCCGGAAGAAAGATCCGGATCCTGATCGCCTTTCTCGACATAGGTATTTCCTTCCACGTAGCGGATATATTTTCCGGAATACCCGCAGAACTTCTTAAGATCGAGGATCTGCTTCATGACGGTGTTCAGGGAGGTGACGATCACGGTCACGGCGGTAGATAACATGGTAAAATCACCGATGCCGATATCTCCGTTTATTACCATCAGGGCGAAGAGAAGATAAGTAAGCGCAGCGGTGACCGCCAGGTTGATCTTCGAGCCGATGACGTATTTCAGCGATTTTCCGGCGTGCATCTTATTGATCTTCGACTGCTCATCGTTAAACTCATCGACCCGGTCAAGCATCATGTTCTTCGCATCAAAGAGCCGGATGTCTTTTCCGTACCGGATATCCGAAAGACCGTGGACGAGGTAATAGTACGCTCTGTCGGTGACGGCGAGACGCTGGATCTGCTCCATCTTCAGCTTATTCAGCTTGCTTTCGAAAAATGCATTGATGGTCACGTTGATGGCGACGAGAAGAAGCGGGATGACCGTGTATCTCACGACAGTGATCGCGGAAAGAAGCATGACGGCGATGCTTCCGGTCAGAAGCGCCATCGCGGTGAAAAGTCCTTTTACGCCGCCGGAGTAGCCGGAATCGATACCGGTCCTGGCATCGGCCAGTTCATCCAGAGTCGATTTATTCTCCGTGGTCTCATAGCGGAGCTCCATGCTCTCCCCTCGTAATAGTCCTTTTCCAGCGAGATCCCGATAAAACAGCTCAAGGTGTTGAGGAGAAAATCCAGAAGGATCATGACGGACGCGATCCTGATGATGGTATTGATATCGGCATTTCCCATGATCTCGTCGATCAACATCTTCGGCCCGAACATCTTGATCAGGGGAAGTCCGACCATAGTCAGGATCAGGAGGATATAAAGAGGGTAGAACCCCTTCTTATAGTGCCGCATCGCGCGGGTGAAATAGCGGATCGTGTAGGATCCTTTGGGAGTGTTCTCTTTAATTTCTTTGGAGGTTTTGACTGCTTTTTCTGCGTTACTCATTTGCGGAAGATTCCTTTCTGTAGAGTTCTGCCTGTGTTTCATAAAGGTCGTAGTATTTGCCTTTCTTCTTCATGAGTTCATCGTGCGAGCCGTATTCCACGAGGCGCGAGTCCTCGAAAAGCGCGACTTTCTGGCAGAAACGGGTGGAGGA
>ONFC01000229.1 GCA_900317035.1 uncultured Eubacteriales bacterium | reverse complement strand
CTTGCATGATCGCCATTATCGATTATGGAATGGGAAACCTGGGGTCAGTGCAGAAAGCGCTGGCCTTCCTGGGATATGACAGTGAGATCACGGATGATCCGTCCCGCGTGATGGGCGCGGACGGAGTCATTCTTCCGGGTGTAGGTGCGATCGGCGCGGCGATGGAGGCTCTCTCTTCCAAGGGACTCGACAAAGTCGTTCACGAGTATATCGCGACAGGAAAACCCTTCCTCGGGATCTGCCTCGGAATGCAGATGCTCTTTGATTCTTCCGAAGAATCTTTTGGCGGGGAACCGGTAAAAGGGCTTTCTGTCCTGCCCGGCAAGGTCGTCCGTTTCCCTTCCGATATGGGAC
This sequence comes from uncultured Eubacteriales bacterium, assembly GCA_900317035.1. GTDB lineage: Bacteria > Bacillota > Clostridia > Saccharofermentanales > Saccharofermentanaceae > Scatonaster. The sequence goes on along the minus strand of ONFC01000229.1, from coordinate 2,924 downwards.
TTAAGATCCCGCAGATCGGCTGGAACGAACTCAATTCGAAAAACGAGATCCTTCCGGATAAAGAATATGTTTACTTCGTACACTCCTACTACTGTGTGCCGGAAAGAGAAGAAGACGTCGCGGCGACCGTGAATTACGGGATCGATTACTGCTGCAGCGTCAGAAGAGATAATGTCTTTGCCTGCCAGTTCCACCCGGAAAAGAGCGGTGAAGCGGGCCTTGCGATCTTAAACCGCTGGGCAAAGCAGACAAGGTAAATAAGCACAGGTGCTTTTCGGGCACCACGAGAAAGAAGTGAATGCGGAGATCCGCAGAAAGGACGAACGCCAATGCTCAGTAAAAGAATCATTCCGTGTCTGGACGTTAAGAACGGCCGTGTCGTAAAGGGCACCAACTTTATCGCGCTGCGCGATGCCGGAGATCCGGTCGAGTGCGCCAAGGCATATAACGAGGCGGGCGCAGACGAACTGGTATTTCTGGATATTTCCGCAACGGTCGAAGGCAGAGGCACCGTGGTCGATATGGTCAAGAGTGTCGCCGAGCAGGTCTTCATCCCGTTTACCGTCGGCGGCGGTATCCGTTCACTTGAGGATATCCGCGAGATCTTAAATGCCGGCGCAGACAAGATCTCCCTGAATTCCGCCGCAGTGAAAGATCCGGATCTGGTCAAGCGTGCCAGCGAAAAATTCGGATCCCAGTGCGTGGTCGTGGCGATCGACGTCCGTGAGAGAAAAGGCGGAAAGATCCGTATTGCCAGCGTGGATGCAGACTTTAAGGGCATCGACGAGAGTGCCAATGAAGAAGATAACAGCAAGTTCCCAAGCGGCTATGAAGTCGTAGTCGCCGGCGGCACAAAGGCGACCGGCCTTGACGCGGTCGAGTGGGCGAAGAAAGTCGAGTCCCTGGGCGCAGGCGAGATCCTGCTGACAAGCCTGGATCGTGATGGCACGAAGAGCGGCTTTGATAATGTGATCACCCGTGCGATTGCAGATGCAGTCTCGATCCCGGTCATCGCCTCTGGCGGTGCCGGTAAGATGGAAGACTTCTATGACGGCATCGTAGATGGCGGCGCAGACGCAGTTCTGGCTGCAAGCCTTTTTCACTTCGGTGAGATCCGCATCGAAGACCTGAAAGAATATCTTGCGGGCCGCGGGATCCCGGTAAGAACACTGACCCCGGCACTGAAACTGTGGCAGTCCCTGAAAAAGGATAAGCAGGGCCATGATGGCCTATATGGACTACGAAGCGCTGGAGAAGACGATGGAGACGAAGCTGATGCACTATCACTCAAGATCCAGAAATTCCCTGTGGCTGAAGGGGGAGACGTCCGGTCACTACCAGCATGTGAAGAGAGCATCACTTGACTGCGACCGCGATACCCTGTTATTCTACATTGAGCAGGAGGGGGCAGCCTGCCATACCGGAAATCACAGCTGCTTCTTTACCGACCTGGAGATCTAAAAACTGCACGGGGTGTGCGCGAAGATGCGCGGACGAGTGCTTTTATATAGGAAAGGAATAGACAGACATGGATTCAAACAGCACAAACGTAAGCAAAGACCTGTATAACCTGATTCTCGACAGAAAAGCGAATCCGGTGGATGGAACAGCACAAACGTAAGCAAAGACCTGTATAACCTGATTCTCGACAGAAAAGCGAATCCGGTGGATGGTTCTTATACCAACTATCTTTTCGACAAGGGTATCGAGAAGATCGGTAAAAAAGTCGGTGAAGAAGCAATCGAAGCGATCATCTCCGCATCTAAGGGGGACAAGGAGAATACGATCCAGGAGCTTGCTGATCTTTTCTACCACGCTCTCGTCATGATGGCGCAGATGGGCATTACCCCTGAGGAAGTGGAAGAAGAGCTGAAGAAGAGATAATTCAGGGGGCTTTCTAAAAAGACAAAAACTTAAGGACTGCCTGATGAGGGCAGTCTTCTTTTTTCGTGATATAATACGTTCTGCGGCAGTGCTTTTTCCGCTGATGGCGAAGGACTTCTGCCGCAGAATGTTTTTTATAGGCAAAAGAACTTTTTTCGTTGACATACTCTTGACTCTGTGGTAACATATCCGTTGCTATCGCCGTTTAGGTCTATTTTTTATGCGCGAAAAACCGCGTGAGAAGACGCGGATAAGCACGATATTTTTGGAGGTGTTCGAACATGGCAACCAAAGCAGGAGCACGTGACAAGCTGACACTGGCTTGTGAAGAGTGCAAGCAGAGAAACTATCAGACATATAAGAATAAGAAGAACGATCCTGATCGTTTGGAAATCAAGAAGTACTGCAAGTTCTGCCGTAAGCATACTGTACACAAAGAAACTAAGTAATTAACCGTTTCTAAGGAAACAAGATTGAGGGTATGACCAATGGCTGACAAGAAGAAGAAACCGAACATCTTCAAACGTATAGCTCAGAAGTTCAAGGACGTTCGCCAGGAACTCAAGAGAGTAATCTGGCCGACTAAGGAAAAGCTGATCCAGACTTGTGCTGTGGTTCTGGTAGTAATTGTTGTATGCACGATCTTTCTGACCGCGATCGGCAAGGTCGGAGGATGGGTCCTGGAAAAAGTAGGATTCTACGAGCAGGTGGTCGAGACAACTGCTTCTTCCGAGACAGTACCGTCCGGCGAGTCCGATGCATCTGCTTCGGATTCCACACCGGCAGAGTCGGCTTCAGAAACAGCGCCGTCCGAATCGGCATCCGCAGAAGCATCTTCTGAGGCATCCGCTTCTGAGACGACACCGTCTGAATCTTAATAGTGTAGGTGACGGAAAAGCAGGAACAAAAAGTTCCGGGAGTGCTTTTCCATGATGATAGTAGGAGAAAGACATGGCTGAAGAACAGACATATGAGGCGAAATGGTATGTAGTTCATACCTATTCGGGATATGAGAACAAGGTGAAGAGCACGCTGGAAGC
>ONFC01000231.1 GCA_900317035.1 uncultured Eubacteriales bacterium | reverse complement strand
AACACCGATAGGAGGGACGTTTATGAGCAGAGTAAATTATGGAGCGAAGCCGATCATGCTGCCGCAGCCGGTATTGATCATTGCGACGTACGATGAGAACGGGGTGCCGGACGCGATGAATGCGGCATGGGGTATTACTACGGATTTTCAGGAGATCACGATCAGCCTGGGTGAGCATAAGACGACGGATAACCTCGCGGTCAGAAAGGCTTTCACGGTAAGCATGGCGACCGAAGACCAGGTCATCGCATGTGACTATGTGGGTATCGAATCCGCAAGAAAAGTCCCGAACAAATTCGAAAAAGCAGGCTTCCATGCCACGAAGAGTGAGTTTGTCGATGCTCCGCTGATCGACGAACTTCCGATGGCGCTGGAGTGCCGTGTAAAGAGTTTCGAGGACGGGATCCTCATCGGAGAGATCGTGAATGTATCTGCTGACGAGAGCGTCGTGACCGACGGAAAGATCGACCTCAAGAAACTCCGCCCGATCGCCTTTGACCCGTGCAACAATGCGTATGTGGCGCTGGGAGAAAAAGTGGGAAGTGCTTTTGCCGATGGAGCGAAACTCAAGTAAGAATTAAAACGAACACAAATGTAGGTGTGTTTTTTGTAAAAAAGTTGAATCTGTAAAATCAAATATCTTTCATCCATGTTATTTAATAATACGTCTTCAACTACTTAATCGGTTAAGTTGTTGATATTTAAGCGTGGAGAGGGTATCTGACATGAAAAGGATTCTAGCAGCAGTAATCACAGCAGCAGTCATCATTGGAAGCTTCCCGATGGGGATCATCACCCGGGCAGCAGCTCCGGAAGAAAAACTTATCTCGATGAAGTTCGACCTGGGCGGTGGTACGCTCGCCGGAAGGACCGGTGTGATCGAGATCGAAGCCGAGGAAGGCTCGACGATTATCGTGCCGGCGGCGCCGACAAAGGAAGGATTTATCTTCCGATACTTGAAGGGCTCGGAGTACTATCCGGGAGATACGTATGTGGTTTCCGGCGATCATACGCTCACTGCGGTATTCGAGGTGGATACAAGTAACGAAGTGATCCCGCCGCCGCTGGTCCGTCCGGACAATGGCACGGGCTCGCAGGGTGAATCCCAGATCGGCTCTCATGGCGTATCTCAGGGAATGGTTTCGGGCAACCAGGGCAGAGGTTCGGTGATTGCGGATCCGCCACTGAATGGTCAGGAACCGGTAACGGGCACGAATCCTACGGTGGAAAAAGCAGCGGTCAACGATCCGGCGGAAGCAAATGCCGGCGATCCGCTTCCTTCCGTGGATGCGGCACCTTCGACAGAGCAGGCGCCGGCTACGGAGAATACACCATCGACCGATCCGGTGCCGAAGACGGGCGACATCTCTGCGGAGATCGAGTTCCCGCGCTGGACACTCATCGTGATACTGATGGCGATCGGCATCGCTTGCTGCATCAAGCTGAAGAAGATCTCTGGAAAGAAAGACTGACTTAGCCACCTTTATTTGACTCCGCGAGGTGGCGAAAGAGATCAGCAGAGAGTATTAGCCACCTTTATTTGACTCCACGAGGTGGCGAAAGAGATCAGTAGAGAGTATTAGCCACCTTTATTTGACTTCACGAGGTGGCGAAAATGATCAGCGAAAAGAATTAGCCACCTTCGCGTAACTTCACGAGGTGGCTAATGTTGCTTCGTACTATTTTTCGCCGTAAGAGCTTATTCTTCTACCGGTACAGTCTTGATGTGAAGCTCAGCGAGCTGCTTGTCGGTAACATAGCCCGGAGCGTCCATCATGATGTCCTGTGCGTTCTTGTTCATCGGGAACGGGATGATCTCACGGATCGTGTCTTCACCGGCAAGGAGCATGACCATACGGTCTACGCCCGGAGCGATACCGGCATGCGGCGGTGCACCGTAGCAGAATGCGTTATACATCGCCGGGAACTTCGCCTTCACATCTTCTTCGCCGAGGCGGACCATCTCGAAGGCCTTGATCATGATCTCCGGATCGTGGTTTCTGACCGCACCGGAAGAAAGCTCGACACCGTTTACGACGAGGTCGTACTGATCAGCGGTGATGGACAGCGGATCGATCTCTCCGGCTTCTGCTTTTAACAATGTTTCAAGACCGCCGGACGGCATGGAGAAAGGATTGTGGCAGAATTCGAGTTCGCCGGATTCTTCGCCGATCTCGTACATCGGGAAGTCAACGATCCAGCAGAAAGCGTACTGCTCTTTATCCATATGACCCGGAACAGTCGCGCCGAATGTCTTTACGATTACGCCGGCTGTCTTCTGTGCGGTAAGAAGCTTGCCGCAGGACATGACGACGAGGTCCCCCGGCTTAATGCCGAGAGCGGAGACGACAGCGTCCTTGATCGGAGTGACGAACTTCGCGATACCGCCGACGATCTCTCCGTTTTCATCCATTCTGAACCAGCAGGACTTATTTCCGGACTGGACTTCGATATCCGCAATGTTCTTATCGATGAATTTTCTGGACTCCTTGAAGTCGGAGATGACGACAGCCTTGATGCGTACGTCTGTGTCTGCGCCATCTTCAGTCTTTCCGGCGAACGGCGGGAAGCCGCAGTCCTTAAGAACATCGGTGGCATCCTGTACAGTCAGGTCGATACGGAGGTCCGGCTTATCGGTACCGTACTTTTCCATCGCCTCGAGATACGGGATACGGGCGAACGGGGAACCGGAAGCACGGTTATATGTGCCGTACTCGGCAAAGATCGGAGG
>ONFC01000232.1:585-2086 GCA_900317035.1 uncultured Eubacteriales bacterium | reverse complement strand
CCTGCCGTGAAAGTCGCCAGCTGCATCATGAAGGGCAGCTACGCACAGATGAATGAAGTCGTCCCTACGATCGTGAACTGGATCAAGGCCAATGGCTACGAGTTCAATGGCCCGATGTTCAACATCTATCACGTGGGACCGGTCCAGACACAGAACCCCGACGAATTCGTCACAGAAGTGTGTTTCCCGGTAAAGTAAGGGTGGCTCAAGCGTATCGCAAGTAGAGTCACCAGTAATCGGTTAGAAAGATGAAAAGGGAGTGTTTCCTTTCCGGAACACTCCCTCTTTTCGAGTATCTCAACTTTTTCGTCTCAGTAACCAGACATCCGTCCGGCTCGTCGCGTCTTCTCACCCATCAACCGGTGATCGTAATATCATAACTACATACGACGGAAGCTACATCAGCAGTCTTGAAATACATAGCATCAGAAATTTTCGTCATTATTTTGCCGATCTGCTTTGGGTTTTCGATCAGGTACTCCGGCGTCAGGCCTTCTTCATCCATATACTGAACCAGGAAGATATTTAAATTCTCATCCACACAATCGCGTATCGTCATATCAAAGAGATCATGTATCCACAATCCATCTTCTGTTACAGTGTCGAAGATCCCTGTTTTTTTCTGAAATTGTACTACATCGCTGATATGCGGATAGAGTTTCAATTCATACTGGTGTTGTGTGCCATGGTAATCGAAGCTTCCAGTAAAATACAGAGAGCCGCCGCCGGGTAAAATTTCATAATATGTTTCTGTGTCGTTTAAGATCTTGCAGCGATTGCTGACGTTGTAATTCGTAAGCACCTTACCGTCCCGGACACCGACTATTCTTTCAACTGTATACTCTGTCCGGTCACGTTCGACATAGTCCCCGACAGTATATTTTTGCGGTCCGGAAATGTGGGGACGCACCGATTCATCTCTGACAAACTGAAGGTTGGCCGGATTGGCAGGCACCGTTTCTTCCACTTCCGTTTCGGTCGTTTCAGATTCCGTTACTTTTTCTGTCTCTTTTTCTTTCTCCGACTCAGTTGCCTCTGTCGTGGAAGCCTTCTCTTCGCTCTCCGTCGCTTTCTGCTTTTTCTTGGTCTTCTCGGTCTCCTCTTCCTCATCCTCGTCATCGAGAGTTTCGGTGGCCTCTTTGTCACTCTTCTTCTGATTCTTCGACTTCTTTTCCTCTTTCGAACTGCAAGCAACAGAAGCAATCATGCTCATCGCGAGCAGAGCAGCCATGATAGATTTCTTTTTCATAAGCCTCTCCTTTCATCCATCCCTGCTTTTTCTCCTCGCCCATTATTTTAGAAAAATCAAATTCGTTTGTCTATTTAAATACCCAAGCAGTTTCGAGAAATAGAGTGCTCTAAATCATGCAGATTCGGAAAATGACGGCGGATCACCATTGGGCTTCTTCCCGGACGGCGGATCGCCCTTTGGCTTTTCTCCGGAAGGCGGAGCTTCATGTTTTCCGCCTTCCGGTCCGCCCTTACTTCTGTCAGAAGAAGA
>ONFC01000232.1:0-559 GCA_900317035.1 uncultured Eubacteriales bacterium | reverse complement strand
GAATCGCCGCTGAGGATCCACTTCGATCCGGACTCGATCTCAACATATACTTTTCCCTCGTTATCCGGGTTGATCGCGCCCTGATAATTTGAACCGGATGTAAGATACATATTCACCGCGGAAACACTGTCCACCAGGATGTCTCCATCCTGTTTCTGGTTCTTAAGAATGAGATTGACCTTTCCGCCGTTAGATCCTTCCGATCCCCAGCCGGCCGCGGCCGCACGAAGGAAGACTCCTTCGCTGTCCTGATTGGTGATCTCCACATTCTCAAGCGTGATCGTTGTGACGGTATTATTGACGAAGAAGATATCCCCGTTTTTATTCACCAGCGATCCGTCTTTCATGGCAAAAGAAGCTTCGCCTTCTTTGGCATCACCGGACATGGACTGGTAGATCATGACGGCCTGATACCACGACGATTTATCACTGTTCTTGGAATTGTTATCCGCCACCAGTGTGACGTTATTCAGCGTTACGGAGTTTCTTCCTTCCACTACTACGCCCTGGGAAGAAGTGGACTCCATCTTCGCATCGTTGACCGTGATATCTGCCGTCG
>ONFC01000233.1 GCA_900317035.1 uncultured Eubacteriales bacterium | reverse complement strand
ATTCCCTCATGCCATGACGGAAGAACGAAACAGTGACAATTCTTGATAAAAGGGCGAACATCTTCTTGATTGCCGTGATAATGCAGCCATCCTTCTTTTTCAAATCTATGGATGATATCTTCGTAGTCTTCTTCATACCCTCCAAGAACATCAAGGGTACAGTTTACACCTGTTTTGCGAAGCATCCTCATAGCTCTGAAAAGTTCATTTATGCCTTTTTCTTTCATTACTCTGCCAACAAACAGGAATCTTACTTCATCAGTATCCATAGGATACTCCTGATAAGAATAATGCTCGAGATCAACTCCTGCACCATTCAATAAGCAAGTTTTATACTCAAGCACTATTTTCTCATCAATAAACACCTGCTGATTCTCGCAGTTTTCAAAGAAGACGACCTTTGCTTTCTTCATACTGACTCTGTACATTGTGGTGACAAGCGTACGCAACGCTCCATGCTTCTGAAAAGCCGTTCCTAATCCAGTTATATTAACTACAAATGGAATATTCAAAAAGCGGCATACAAGCCCTCCGTATATATTCGGCTTGATAGTATATGTTATTACAAGATCTGGCTTGACCTTTTTTATAATTTTTCTATAATTGAGAAGAAGTGAAAAATCTGTTTTAGGATTTATGCCTCTTCGATCAATATTTATAATAATTGTCTTACATCCTAGTTTCATTAGTTTGTCAAGCGAACCATTATCTGGAGTGACAATAATGACTTCGTTGTTAATTAGCAGAGTTGAGAGCAACTCATTTCTGAAGCTATACAGTCCCATACTGCTATTTGCTAAAACGAGTATTCTCATTTTCTCACCAAAATTTCATTATACTTCATCATATAGATACCCTCATCATAGGCACCTATATTCTTTTTATTCGCTTTACCTTTAAGATTCTCCAGTATCAGCTTCATGTGGTCACATCCGCTCTCATAAGCATGAGGGTAACCGCCGCCAAATCGCGGATCTCTCAGCAAGCTCATATCAACCGCTAACATATTTAGCAGCTTATATCAACCCGCCAACTTTTATACATCAATACTTCTTATGTACATACTACAAACCATTTACATACTACCGACCATCTTCAGAACAAAATGCAGATCTCCGCCGCCGCGTCGGGACCGTCCATACGCGAAAATGCGCCGATATCGCCCAAAAACGTAACGAAACGGCGGCACGATAAAATGTATATTTTTCGCTATATTGCTACATTCTTGCCAGTGCTTCGCACTCTATCAACAAGAAGTTTTATGCATCCAGATCGAGAAGATATGTACATCGGATATCAAAAACGCCTATCCCACGTCATTTTCATTATATTCGGTGTCTTCACATACCTATCCCACGTCATTTTCATTATATTCGGTGTCTTCACATACTGTTCGCCGAGGGATAAAGTTCATTTTTGGAGGGTCCATTCTGGCAAAATGAACTTTTCCGGGGTAAATGAAAAAAGCCCACCAGGTATGCTTCCGGCTTACGAATTGGATCGTAATTTGGAAGCATACCCGGTGGGCGGCTTTATCATTTACTTTTTCTCTTGCATATTTATCGGTCTTACAGGCTTTCCGAAGGAAAATACGATAGATCATCATTCGTAACGCCTATCACCGATCAATTAGAACGGCCTATCTGGAAAGCAACGGTCTCAGTTACGATCTTTGATCCGTTCGGACAGTAAATATGGAAGCGAGATCACCCGTATAGGTCTGTGAGTCCACCACCTGAATCTTTGGGATATAGATCCAGTTTTCCATACGCTTCTTGATCGCATCCTGCAGATTCTTCATGATCATCTTCTTTGACCGGGCATCGGAACCGAGATTCCCTTCCAGAAACAAGATCACTTGGATCTTTGGACGAGTGATGAGGAACGGCTCAAATTCTTCTGCCGATTCCTTGCTATACTTGGGGTATGTAGCAACGCCATACAACAAAGCAAGTGTATGCGCTGCTTTCTGTGATACCTCGATATCGAGGCTGTCCTCCTCGACCAGGTATCCATCCTTCATAACTATTCCGGCACGTAGTCCCTTTCTAATACGATATCTTACCGATGCCTGGGATTCACTTCCACTGAAGTCCTTGATCTCGACCAGTCCGATCGTATCGTCCTTCAGGAACAGAAGATCGACACCCTTTCCTTCAACGATGGAATCCTTAAACGCTTGAAAATGACGCGTCTCATCGTATTTCAATGCAGGGATACCATCAGAAAACGTAAACCGGAGATCTCCTTCTTTTAATTCCTTCATAATACTTCTCCGCGCTCCCCGTCGATCAAACGCTGCTCACGGTCATAGACTTCATCGAACTCCTCCATGATCGGATCATACTGGATATCGGATAAACGATCAGCCGTCTGCACTCCGACCCTTCCGTCCTCATTGCGAAACAGGGAGATGAAACGGATATCCATTGGATGTTCATCAGCCTCATGATCCTGATAGACTGCCGCCATATTGAATGCCTGCTGCACAAAATAACTATGTGTCGTCACAAACACCTGTACACCGATCCTGGAGAGGTTGATCAATGCCTTGGCGACCGGGTA
>ONFC01000234.1 GCA_900317035.1 uncultured Eubacteriales bacterium | reverse complement strand
TTCGATATCATCCCGGATCAGTTCGATAAGTACCGTCCGAAATATAGTGATGAACTTTTTTCTTCCCTGATCGATTATGCGAAAGTCGGACCGGGGACCAGGGTCTTAGAGATCGGTCCGGGAACCGGCCAGGCGACAGATCCGATCCTTCGCACCGGATGTGAGTATCACGCGATCGAACTGGGGGAACATCTGTATCGGAAAATGAAAGAAAAGTACGGAGACCTTCCAAATTTCCACATCGTGAATGACGACTTCATCACCCATGATTTCGGAGAAGAGAAATACGACCTGATCTACTCGGCGGCGACGATCCAGTGGATCCCCGAGGAGATCGCGTATCCGAAGATCCTGTCGCTTCTTAAGCCCGGCGGAGTTCTGGCCATGATGCTTACTTCCTCCGAATATAGAAGTAACGACGAAGCGCTCTATGACAAGATCCAGAAACTCTACGATGAATTCTTCAAGCCGGACATTCCCTATACCCATGGCGGATTCCGCTATACGGCAGCGCCGGAGTACGGCTATACTGATGTGGAAAAGCGCGAGTTCTTCGGAAAAAGAACGATGAATGCGGAGGAATATGTGGCCTTTTCCGGGACGCACTGCACGCACATCGTGATCCCGGAACCGATCCGGGAGAAGTTCTTCCAAGGCCTTCACGATGCGGTGGAAGAATCCGGCGGAAGGATCGTCTTTAACGACACATATATACTGTATCTGACGAAGAAACCGGAGTGATTTTTTAGTAAAATAAGGCGTAGAAAAAGGAGAGAAAAACACATGCTCAGACTGAGACAATATAAAGAAGCGGATGCAAAGAAGATCGCACAGTGGGTGCAGGACAAAGACGTGTTCCAGAAATGGGGTGGAGATCTTTTCGGTGAGTATCCGATCGATTCTGACTTTGCGAAGAGCCGGATAATTTCTATCCGTGGGTCGCTTTTGACGATGAAAACGGTGTGGTGGGAAGCTTCATCATGCGTTATCTGAACGGGGATACCAAGCTTCTTCGTTTCGGCTGGGTCGTCATCGACAGCACGATCCGCGGCAAAGGCTACGGCACCGAGATGCTGCGTCTCGGCATGAAATATGCTTTCGAGATCCTCTCTGTCGATAAGATCACCATCGGTGTTTTCGAGAATAATGACCGTGCCCATGCCTGCTACAAGAAGGTCGGTTTTCACGATGCAGGCCTTACGGAAAAAGAACCGGTCAACGTCATCGAGATGGAAATTCTGAAAGAGGAATATCAGGCTTAAGAGATTCCTTCCGAAAAGGGTATAATAGAAAACAAAAACGAGGGTATAGTGCCATGGACAGACCTGCCGGAATTACCGATAACCGTTACCGCTTCGATGCTTTTTCCGATGGAAAAAGACTTCCCTGCAGAGGGAAAAGCCGTCTCCCCGTGATGGGATGGAACAGCTGGAATGCCTATGGATCCGGAAATACGGAAGAACTTACCAAAGCGATGGCGGAAAAGCTCGTCGAGCTCGGACTTGATCAGCTGGGTTACCGCTATGTGGTCCTCGACGACGGGTGCTATAAGCCGGAGCGCGTGGACGGAAAGCTCGTAAGCGAAGAGGTGAAGTTCCCGAGCGGATTCCGGCATATGTCTGATTTTATCCATGCAAAAGGACTGCTCTTCGGCATGTATAACGATATCGGCTCGAAGCTCTGTTCCGGGGCGTCGGTCGGCACGCACGGATATGAGAAAGCCGATGCTGCGCTGTATAAAGAATGGGACATCGACTTCATCAAGGTCGATAACTGCTACTACATGTGGGATAATGCGACATTTTCCGATCCGGAAAATGCGAAGTATGTATTCGCGCCGAATATCCGGAGCGCCGTTATCCGGGGCGAGGCTCTAAAAGAAGATATCACCGTTTCTTCTGACGAGGGAGAACTTACCGGTACGAGAGCTTCCAGAAAAGACGGATATATCACCTATCTCGGAAGCTATGACGGAACCTCGCCGGAGAGAACACCGATCGG